>JAFPQL010000220.1 GCA_017414145.1 Oscillospiraceae bacterium
ATCGAGGGCATCAACCAGTGCCAGATCAATGTCAAGTCCGGTATGACCTTCCCGGCGGCGCTTCGTTCGATTCTCCGTCAGGACCCGGATATCATCATGATCGGTGAGATGCGTGACGGCGAGACCGCTGAAATCGGTATCCGCGCCGCTATCACCGGACACCTCGTGCTTTCCACCCTGCATACCAATGACGCCGCTTCCACGATCGTCCGTCTGATTGACATGGGCATCCCGGCATACATGGTTGCTTCCTCGCTGATCGGCGTTGTCGCACAGCGTCTCGTCAAGGTTCTCTGCCCCAAGTGCAGAAAGCAGAGAATGTCCACACCGGAAGAGAATGAGCTGATGCACATCGACCACTCCGTTCCGATTTACGATGCAGTCGGCTGCAATGAGTGCGGCGGCGGTTATCGCGGCCGTACCGCAATCCACGAGATCATTCACTGCACCGGTGAGATCTCCACGCTGATTGCCAACAATGCAAGCTCCGAGATGCTTGAAAAGACTGCAAGAGCAAACGGCACCAAGCTGCTGCGTGACAATGTCGCTGACCTGGTTCAGCAGGGCGTCACGACCATGGACGAGCTGGTCCGCGTGACATACACAGTCTGATTCTATCAAATCAAGAAACGGAGGATTATCATATGCCTACCATTATGATTAACAAAATTCTGGATGATGTCCGTGCGCTCGGCTGCTCCGACCTGCATTTCACTGTGGGCATCAATCCGGTTGTCCGTCTGCACGGCCAGCTCCGCAAGATGAGCAGTATGCCGGAAATGACGGATGAAATGATCGCAGAAATCATCGAGCAGATGACCAACGAAAGACAGCGCCAGAATGTCACCAAGCACATCGACACCGACTTTTCGTTCGTGACCCGCGCCGGCTACCGTCACCGCTGCAACATCTTCTTCCAGCGTGACCACGCCGCCATCGCAATCCGTCTGCTCCGCAACGATATCCCGACGCTGGACGATCTGTTCATGCCGCCGGTCATGTCCGAATTCGCCATGCGTCCCCGCGGACTTGTCCTCATCACCGGTCCGACCGGTTCCGGTAAGTCCACGACGCTCGCCGGCATGATCGACTACATCAACTGCAACAAGAGCGCCCATGTCATCACGATCGAGGACCCGATCGAGTATGTCCACGAGCACAAGCGCTGCATGATCAATCAGCGTGAGGTCGGCTCCGATGTGCCGGACTTCGCAATGGCACTGAGAGCGGCGCTCCGTGAAGACCCGGATGTCTTCCTCGTCGGTGAGATGCGTGACTTCGAGACCATTCAGGCTGCAATCACCGCGGCTGAAACCGGTCACCTTGTTCTCTCGACCCTGCACACGACCTCTGCACCGGACACCATCAACCGTATCATTGACGTGTATCCGGAGCATCAGCAGGTGCAGATCCGTACCCAGCTCGCAAATGTTCTGGTCGGCGTTGTCTCCCAGACGCTGCTGCCGCTGAAGTCCGGAAACGGCCGTATCGCCGCGATGGAAATTCTCGCCGTCACCGACGCAATCTCCGCGATGATCCGTGAGGGTAAGATTCACCTGATCCTCAGCTCGATCCAGGCCGGTAAGTCGCACGGCATGATGTGCCTCGACCAGGAGCTTGCGCGTCTGGTCAAGAACGGCACCGTCAACGAAATCGACGCACTCGAAAAGTGCCAGGACAAGACCGAATTCTATCGCTATCTGACGGCGATGGGCGGTCAGTCCGTCATCACCCGCGAGGGTATCATCGGCTGATTCAGATTTTGCTTTTACCTCCGGCAGTTCGACCACTCTGCCGGAGGTAAAATTTCTATGTTTTGCATATTGATTGCAACATCCCGGACCGAAAATGTGATAATTCGACAAAAATAAACAGGATGTAAACAAGTGCGGCATTTTCCGGTGGGGAAAGACGCTTATTTCATGACAGAATGGTTACAGCATTTGTACAAAACGCCGAAAACGAAACGCAAAAAATGCCCCGAAAAGCCTGTTTCGTAAAAGTTTGTTCACACTCTCGTAAAATTGCGGAAACCTCTTGACTTTTTTTCTTGGTTATGATATACTAAGACCATAGAGAACAGACACAGAGCTATGACGTCTAGCGGAGTGTTCTGATACTCTCAAAACGATTCTGCGGCTTCGACCGCAACGATTATCTTGAGGAGGTAATTTATCATGAAAAAGAAAGGTTTTACCCTGATTGAGCTCATCGTTGTTATCGCGATCATCGCTGTTCTGGCTGCGATCCTGATCCCGGCAATGCTCGGCTTCATCAAGAAGTCCAAGATCACCTCTGCAAACTCTGCTGCGAAGTCTATCTTCACCGCTGCACAGTCTGCTCTGACTGATATGGACACTGAGGACACCTATAACACCGGTGTTTGGAAGGAGACCTTCTCCTACGCCGGTACGCTGTCTTCCTTCTTCAACAGTGCTGCTGGTTCCGGCGCTGCTACCGGTAAGACCAACACCGCTGCTATGAAGCAGGTCTTCCAGCAGAAGGTTTACAACTACTTCACCGACATCACCAAGCTGTCCGGTGTTGCGTTCGAGATCAAGTCCGGTTCCTGCACGGCTGTTGCTGTTGTCAACGGCAACTATCCTGGCACCACTCCGAAGCAGTATGTGGTTGATGACTATGATTCTGACACCACTTATACTAATGTCATGACCGCTCTGCTCGTGACCGCGCAGAAGAACAACTGATTCGGTTGTTGATGAATGAATGATTGTTGTATGGCCCTCCACGGTGTGGGGGGTCATACCTTTACATCAAGAAGGAGTTTGATGAAATGAAAAAACATGGCTTTACGCTGATCGAGCTGATCGTTGTCATTGCGATCATCGCGGTTCTGGCCGCACTGCTGATCCCTGTGATGCTGCATTTCATCGCCAAGTCAAAGATCATGTCCTCCAATTCTTCCGCAAAGGACATTTCGACCGCAGTGGTCGCTGCACTGGTCGAAATGGACACGGCGGAAATTCGCATCAATCTGCTGGATGGGTCTTATGCGTACTCCGGCGCGCTTTTTGAGTCGGATAAGAACTATAAGATCTCCTCGGCGGGCAAAACCAACACCGCCGATATGCAGAAGCTGATTCGTGCGAAGGTCTATGATCATTTCAATCAGGTCGCAAAATTAGATTCAGTTTCCATCGCACTCAACAAAGACGGCCAGTGTCTTGGCGTCGGGGTGATGCGGGGTGCCTATCCGGGCTCGTATCCGATTGCAATCAATTTTGAGGCGTATGAGGATCACGCGGGAGCATGGGATTCTGATCTTGCGCTCCAATATGCGCTCAGCAAGTAACAAAGGGACGCTCTGAGCGGCCTGCGGGAGTCGGTGTATACCGGCTCCTTTTTTATGCGCTCCTGCGGTTGACAGAATTCGGCGCAATCTGTTATAATGAGCACAGAGCGCCCGGAAATCCGAATGCCGGCGCTGATCGGAGGATATATGGAACAAAAACAGATTCTGCTGGTGGACGATGATGCCGCGCTGTCGGCGATCATCGCGCAGATGCTCACCGGCTGCGGATACGAAGTCACGCGGGCGGAAACTGCGGCTGCCGCCTATGCGCTGCTGACTGACCGGCGCTTTCACCTAATCGTGCTGGATATCAATCTGCCGGACGCGACCGGCTTTGAGGTCTGTCAGGAGCTGCGGCGGGTGTCGGCTGTGCCGGTGATTTTTGCGAGTGCGCGGACTTCGGAGGATGACCGCGTCCGCGGTCTGGAGATCGGCGGAGACGACTATCTGCCGAAGCCCTACTCGTTGCGGGAGCTGCTCGCACGGGTCAACGCGCTGATCCGGCGCACATACGGCTTTGCGGAGGAGCACGAAACCGTCCGGTTCGGATCGGTCGAGGTGCGGACGGCGTCGCGCAGTGTCACGAAAAACGGCGTGCCGGTCAGTCTCGCACAGCGGGAATTTGATCTGCTGGCATACCTCTGCAAGCACCGGAATACGGCCATTGCAAAGGAGAAGCTGCTCGCGGAGGTGTGGGGTGCGTTTTCCGAGGTGGAGCCGGCGACGCTGACGGTGCATATCCGCTGGCTGCGCGAAAAGCTGGAGGATGACCCTGCCGCACCGCAGTACATCAAGACGGTCTGGCGGCTCGGCTATATGCTGGAGGCGGACACATGAAAAAGCTGATTCTGTTCGCGCTGCTCGCGGCGGCGCTCCTGACGGCGGCGGCGTATCTGCTTTCCCGTCCCGTGCAGATGTATCAGATGCAGGACACTGTGGTCGCGCTGAACGAAATCGGGCAGCTTGCCGATGCGGGACAGGCAGGACAGGCGTCCGCAAAAGCGGCGGAGCTTGCGGAAACTCTCCGCACACTGCCGGACACGCCCGCCGATTTCCGGATTCCGCTGATGTACGGCATCTCGCTGCTGTTTCTCGCGGCGGCGACGGCATACGGCTGCATCGCGGTCGTCCGGCCGTTTGAGAAGCTCAGCCGGTTCGCCGACGAGATCGCAAACGGCAATTTCGATCTGCCGCTGCGCTATGAGCGCTCCAACTATTTCGGGAAATTCACATGGGGATTTGACCGGATGCGGCGGGAGATCACCAATGCCCGCGCCTGTGAGAAGGCGGCAATCGAAAACAATAAAACGGTCATCGCGTCGCTCTCGCACGACATCAAGACGCCGGTGGCTTCGGTGCGCGCCTATGCCGAGGCACTGGACATGGGTATGGATCAGACGCCGGAGCTGCGGGCGGAGTATCTCAGCACGATGATGCGAAAATGCGACGAAATCACGAAGCTGACCGACGATATGCTGCTGCACGCGCTCTCCGATCTCGGCAGCCTGCACATGAACCCGCAGTGCTTTGACCTCGGCGCGCTGACGGAGCAGACCGTCCGCGACCTGACCGCCGGTACCTCGGATATCCGCTTCACAAAGCCGCTGTTTACGGCGGAGGTCTATGCTGACCCCGTCCGGATTGCGCAGGTGCTTGAGAATCTGATTCACAATGCGCGCAAGTACGCGGGGACGGAGATTGCGATTTCGATTACGAGGGATGCGGACGGCGTGCAGCTTCATGTGCAGGATACGGGCGGCGGCATTCCGGACAGCGATCTGCCGTTCATCTGCGAACGGTTTTACCGCGGGAAAAACTGCGGCACGGCGCCGGGCGCGGGACTGGGGCTGTATATCGTCCGGTATATCGCGGAGCAGTCCGGCGGGACGCTGACACTGGAAAATCGCGGCGGCGGACTGCACGCAGCCGTCACACTGCCCGCCGGCAGTGCCGACTGACAGCATCAGGGCGAAGCAGAACGGATGCGGAGACGGCCTGTCATAAGGATTTCTTAATAGATTCCGTGCTATGATAGAGCTATCAAATCCGGAAGGCGGGAAACCAGTATGGAAAAACAGGCGATTTTAACAGCAAAGGGACTCAGTAAGAGCTTCGCGCACAACGGCGGACAGGTTCATGTCTTAAACGGCATCGACCTGACTGTATATGCGGGCGATTTCACCGCAATCATGGGCGCGTCCGGTTCGGGCAAATCGACGCTGCTCTATGCCCTGAGCGGCATGGACCGCGCCACCGCGGGCGAAGTGCTTTACAAGGGCGGCGATCTGGTCAAAATGCGGGAATCGGAGCTGACGGCACTGCGGCACAGCGATTTCGGCTTCATCTTCCAGCAGATGCACTTGGTCAGCAATCTCAGTTTGCGGGAGAATGTCACCGTGCCGGGCTATCTGGACCGCTCCCGCAGTGCAAAGGAGACCGATGCGCGTGCGGACAGTCTCCTTACGCAGATGGGTCTGCAGCACATTGCCGCGCATCTGCCGTCACAGTGCTCTGGCGGCGAACAGCAGCGCTGCGCGATCGCAAGGGCGATCATTCACGAGCCGGTGCTGCTCTTTGCGGATGAACCGACCGGCGCACTCAACCGCCGGAACACGACCGAGGTGCTGGACCTGCTGACCGAACTGAACCGGCAGGGGCAGAGCATCCTCATGGTCACGCATGACCCGCGTGCCGCACGCCGCGCAAACCGCGTCATCTATCTCTCTGACGGAAAAATCGTGCGGGAGCTTTCCCTGCCGCCCTATGATCCGGCAGCGGAAAGGGAGCGCGAGGAACAGGTCGGCGCATGGCTGACCGCACTGGAATGGTGAGGTGCGTCATGCGGAGTATCCGGAAGCTGTTTCTTGCCAATTTACGGAACAAAAAAGGCGCGTTCGCCGGCATCGTCATCTTAATGGCGATTCTGACCTTTTCCTATGCGTGTACGGTCAGCAACAACCGCAATCTCAAAAAGGCGGTGCTGGACGACCTCGCACACAGAGACATCGGCGACTATATCTTTATGCTGAAGGACGATGAGCCGTCCCCGGAGCTCCGGCAGAAGCTCGACGCGCATCCCGCCGTTCTCCGCTGCGAAACCGAGCGGTCGGTACGGATGGATCAGGCGGTGCTGGCGGACGGCAAGGAGTCGATGCGGCTGGACAGCCTGTTCTGCTACAGCAGCCGGTATCAGATTCTGAACGAAGCGGCAGATGACTTTCAGCCCGACAGCAAGGGACCTAAACAGGGCGAAATCTATCTCTCCTATCCGCTGCATCATCTGCCGGAATTCGGCATCAGCAAGACCGTCACGGTCCGGACGAATGACGGGGACGAGTCGTTCCGTGTCGCGGGCTATTATCAGGAAACGGTTTCCGGCAGTCAGGATGTCGGCTGCGGTCTGCTGCATCCGGACGATTTTGACCGGATGTTCCGGGAAAAGACAGACAAGGCGTTTTCCAATCACCGGGCCGTTTTCCCGGCGGTCAATTATCACATCTATGTCAAAGAGGGGACCGATTACGCCGCCTTCAAGAAGGAAACCGGCATCGACAGCGAGAGCGTTGCCGTTACGCTCCGCAGTGAGATCATCGAATGGGACATGGTCTTTGCGACGACCGGCACCAGACTGGTTGCGGCGTTCACGGCACTGCTGCTCGTGATCGTCATGATCGTGCTGGCAAACAGCATTTCCGCGGCGATTGAGGCGGACTATGTCAATCTCGGCGTGCTGAAATCGCAGGGCTTCGGCAAATGGCATCTGCGGGCGGTCTGGATCATGCAGTATGCCGCCGCGCTGCTGCTCGGCACCGTGATCGGTCTGCTGGTGACCGTACCGGCGATTGCCGTGCTGGGCGGGCTGTTCATGAAGATGTCCGGCATTCTGTCGGCCAACCGGATCGCATGGGTCGAGTGCAGCCTCTATGCGTTCGGCGTGTTCGCGGCGTGTACGCTGTTTCTTCTGCTCGCAACGGTCAAAATCGGGCGCATCTCTCCGGTGCGTGCGATTTCCGGCGGGCGGGGCGAGGTGTATTTTGACAGCCGCCTGAATACGCGCATCCGGAAAAAGGGGCTCAGCTTTTTCGTCACGCTGCGGCAGCTGACCTCCCGCCGGAAAAGCTATATCGGCAGCGTGCTGATCGCCGGACTGCTGGTGTTCTTCCTCTGCACGGTCATGATGCTCTCAAAGGGTATGGGCAGGGACCTCTTTGTCCATCCGACCGGCGACATTGAGCTGACGCTGCTGGGCGGCAACTTCCGCATGGATACGGATATGCCGGAGCTGGAACGCCGGTTCCGGCAGTATGACCCGGATGCAAAGCTCGTGCTCTGGACGGGCAGAAACATGAGCCTTGCGGATGAGGACACCATGGTGATGCTCTATCAGGATGAGGCGACCTTCGATGAACCGCTGACGGGACGGAAGCCGCAGTATGACAATGAGCTCATCCTGACCGAAGCACTGGCGGACCGCCTGAAAAAGCAGGTCGGCGACCGCGTGACGGTCAAGTATCAGGACAAGCAGGCGGAATATGTCATCACGGGACTGTTCCAGACGGTCGTTTCGCCGGCAATGGCGGATATGACGCTCAGCGCCGGAAAGCGCATCGGCATTGAGGCGCCGGATCTCGGCTACATTGCGATGCAGGATCTTTCGGGGCGCGCCGCGCTGATCGAGGAGCTGAACACGGAGATGCACGATGTGCTCTCCGCAAAGGAGACTGTGCGGGACGCCTATGTCAAGGAGATTCTGTCACTGATTGATCTGCTGCTGGTGATTATCCTGTCAACGGTATATGGCGTGTCGGTGATCTTCGCGGCAGTCGTCGTCACAATGGTCTGCCAGAAGGCGTTTCTCCGCGAGCGCACGGACATCGGCATTTTCCGCGCCGTCGGATTTTCCGTCCGGTCGCTGCGCGTGCAGTATACGCTGCGGTTCCTGCTGGTCGCGGTACTCGGCTCCGCAATCGGATGCGGCTGTGCGGCCTGCTTCTCGCGGAAGCTGCTCTCCTCGATGCTGCGGTTCCTCGGCATCACGCGCTTTCAGGCGCCGCCTGCCGTGTCTGTCTATCTGGTGCCGGCACTGGCAATCTGCGCGGCATTTGCCGCCGTCGCCGCACTGGCATCCCGCCGCGTGAAGGCTGTTTCCGTGCGGGAGCTGATTACGGAATAACACAGAAAGAGGAACGGACGCCGCGCCGGCTGCGTCTGACGGGAATCCCGCATCTCCGGAAACGAGGTGCGGGATTTTTGGCGTCACGGTCTGCGGAATCTGCTTTACAATTTCCGCTGATTGTGGTATAATGTAGGAAACATGAACGGATGCAGAGAGGAGCATGACAGCGTATGCAGGGAATCCGCAAGCGCACATGGGCGGAGATCAATCTCGACCATGCCGCATTCAATTACCGGCAGATCCGCGGGGCCGTGGAGCCGGAAAAGAAGGTCTGCTGTGTCATCAAGGCAAACGGCTACGGCCACAACGCCGTCCGGCTGGCGCAGCTTTATGAATCGCTCGGCGCAGATTGGTTTGCCGTTTCCAATCTGGAGGAGGCGCTCCAGCTCAGACAGTCCGGCATCACAAGGCCGGTTCTGATCCTCGGCTACACGCCGCCCGAATGTGCGGGCATTCTCGCAAAGCAGCAGATTTCGCAGTGCGTGTACTCCCGTACCTACGGCGAGGCGCTTTCGCAGGCGGCAATGGCGGACGGCGTGCAGGTAAAGATGCACATCAAGATTGACACCGGCATGGGACGCATCGGCTTCCAGCACAAGGGGGCGCATTCCCGCCTGTCGGACGCTGTTTCGGTCTGCCGGCTGCCCTGCCTGATTCCGGAGGGCATTTTTACGCATTTTGCGGTCGCGGATGAGGGCGCGGACGGCGACGCCTTTACAAGGGAGCAGTTCAGCCGCTTCACCGATGCGATCCGGCTGCTGGAGGGAGAGGGCATTGCCTTTTCCGTGCGGCACTGCGCCAACAGCGCTGCGATTTTTGATTATCCGGAGACGCATCTGGACATGGTGCGCGCCGGCATCGTGCTCTACGGGCTCCGCCCCTCGGACAAAGTGCGGCATCTGCCGGAGCTGAAGCCCGTCATGGCGCTCAAGAGCGTGATTTCGCACATCAAGACGATCGAGGCCGGCGAAACGGTCAGTTACGGGCGCACCTTTACCGCGGACAGCCCGCGGGTCATCGCCACCGTGCCGATCGGGTATGCCGACGGCTTCTGGCGGCTCAACGGAAACGGCGGCTGCAAAATGCTTGTGCGGGACCGTCTGGTGCCGCTGGTCGGCAGAGTCTGCATGGATCAGCTCATGCTGGATATCACCGGCGAAAAGGATGTCATGGTCGGCGACATCGTGACGGTGTTCGGCGATGAAAAGGGGCTCTGCTCCGCCGATTCGATTGCCGCGAATACCGGAACGATCAACTATGAGGTCGTCTGCGCCGTCGGCGAGCGCGTGCCGCGGTTCTTTTTGCAGGACGGTCTGCCGGTGGATGTCTCGGACAATATCTGGACGCGCTGAGCGGGCAGTGCGCGCCCCCGCATTTTGTATTTACGGAAAAAGGCAGTGTGATCTGCCGGAAATCACAGCAAAGGAGTATCTATTATGTCAAAACAAAAGCTCAGACACTGGATCTATGTTGCAGTTTTCATCTTGCTGGTCGGCATATTCCTCTGGTTCCTGCTGCTGCGTGACGCCAATATCACGAAGGAGAAGGTTCTGGAGGAACTGAATGCGCGGAAGGAGAGCTACGCGGCCGTTTCGGACTATCTGCTGGAAAAGGGCGCCGCGGCGGAGATCACCGGCGCCGTGACCGCGGGACGCACCTTCGGTGTGCCGGAGGAGGATTCCAACGCCTACCGCGCCTACGCAAACGCGACGCGCATCCTGACAGAGGACAAGTGCGTCCGCATTCACTCCACCGGAACCGCCGTGCTCTTTTACATGAAGCCGCAGGGCGGATTCCTCAACCGCGAGTATTACATCATTGCGCGGAATGCCGACGGCACGACGCTGGCAGACAATCAGCCCGCCGAACTCGACAGCGGCGGCTGGGGATATTATACCGCGCAGGGTACGCCGTAACGGCCGGAGGGGCATATGGTTCACATCGGAAATGACTGGGATCTCCTGCTGAAGCCGGAGTTTGAATCGGAGTGGTATCAGCGTCTGCGGCAGTTTCTCATCACGGAATACCGGACGCATACGGTTTATCCCGATATGTACGACATCTTCAACGCACTGAAATACACGCCCTACGAGGCGGTGAAGTGCGTGATTTTAGGGCAGGACCCCTATCACGGCGAGGGACAGGCGCACGGGCTGAGCTTTTCGGTCCGGCAGGGCGTACAGCCGCCGCCTTCGCTCGTCAATATCTTCAAGGAGATCTATGATGATCTGGGGATTGACAACCGCGGCGGTTCGGGCGATCTGACATCCTGGGCAAAGCAGGGCGTGCTGCTGCTCAATGCCGCACTGACGGTGCGGGCAGGACAGGCGAATTCGCATCAGGGCATGGGCTGGGAGCAGCTCACGGACGCGGTCATCCGGCTGCTCAACGAGCGGCTTCAGCCGATGGTCTTTCTGCTCTGGGGCGGCAATGCGCGGAAAAAAGCGGCGCTCATCACGAACCCGCGCCACCTGATTTTACAGTGTCCGCATCCGAGCCCGCTGTCTGCCTATCACGGATTTTTCGGCTGCCGGCATTTCTCAAAGACGAATGCGTTTTTGCAGGCAAACGGCATGACGCCGATCGACTGGAGCCTCGGCTGATCCGCAGAAACCGGCATTTTACCAAAGAAAAGGAAGAACTGATATGAAAGCTGCTGCTTTATTCAAACGAAAATCCGTATACTCCTTCGAGGTGTTCCCGCCAAAGCCCGATGTGCCGATTGCGCGCATCTACGAGACGCTGGCGGCGCTCAAGGGTCTGTCTCCGGATTTCATCAGCGTGACCTACGGCGCGGGCGGCTCTGTGCCGGGCGCCTCAACTGCCGAGATCTGCCGCGTGATTCAGGAGACGCACGGCATTCCTGCGATTGCGCATCTGCCCTGCATCAACGAGACAAGGGAGAGCGTTCTGGAAAAGCTCCGTCAGTTCCGCGAACTGGGCGTGGAGAATATCCTCGCACTGCGCGGCGACCGGAATCCGGCGGTTCCGCCGCAGACCGACTTTTCCTATGCGTCCGACCTGATTGCGTTTATCCGGGCAAACAGCGCCGCGGATGAATTTGACATCGCGGCAGCCTGCTATCCGGAGGGGCATCCCGAAGCCCCCGATCTGGACACGGACATTCAGCATCTGAAGGAGAAGGTAGCGGCGGGTGCGTCGCATCTGATCTCGCAGCTCTTTTATGCCAACAAGGATTTTTACCGGTTCCGCGAGAAAATCGCCGCCGCGGGCATTTCTGTGCCGGTTGAGGCGGGCATCATGCCGGTGACCTCGAAAAAATCCATTGAGCGCATGGTGTCCCTCTGCGGCGCCAGCATTCCGAAGCGTCTGGCCAAGCTCATGGCGCGCTACGCGGACGACCCCGCCTCGCTCAAGGCGGCGGGTCTGGAATACGCCATTGAGCAGATCACCGATCTGAGGGAGCACGGCGCGGACGGCATTCATCTCTACACGATGAACAACCCCGATGTGGCGCGCTACATCACAGAGGCAATCGCGGAATGACGCCCGCTGATTTTGACCGAAGGGAGATTCTGGGCTATCTGCACACGCCCTCGCTGGACGACCGGCTCTCCGCAATGCTGGAGGAGGCGATTTCGGCGCTGTGTGCGGCGGCGGAGCCCAGAACGATCTGGAAGCAGTTTCCCGTGACGCATACGGAGGAGGGTGTCCGGCTCGGCGGTCTGCTGCTGCACGGCGCGGATATCGCGCTGCATCTCTCGGGATGTGAGGCGGCGGTGCTGCTTGCGGCGACGCTTTCCGGCAGCACGGACAGCCTGATCCGGCGTGCCGAGCGCACGGATATGACAAAGGCGCTCCTGCTGGATGCCGTGGCAGGCGCGGCGATTGAGAAGCTCTGCAATGAACTGGAGCAGGAGCTGCGGCAGACGCTGCCGTATCCGTATTTCACGGAGCGGTTCAGCGTGGGCTACGGCGATTTTCCGATCGCGCAGCAGGCGGAGCTGGTGCGGATGCTGGACGCCACCCGCAGAATCGGCCTGACCGTCACGCCGCAGAGTACGATGCTGCCGATGAAATCGGTGACGGCGCTGATCGGACTGTCGCATCAGCCGGTCACGGACGCCAGACGCTTCGGCTGCGGGCGCGACTGCACGGAATGTCCGTACCGGTCGGGATGCCCGTTTGAAAGCAGTCAGAGCCGTGCGTGACGGCAGACACAGAAAAAAACAGACTGTCAATAAACCGGTTTAGAATCCAAACTACAGTTTTTGGTCGAGCTTTTTTCAAAAAGCTCG
>JAFPQL010000221.1 GCA_017414145.1 Oscillospiraceae bacterium
AGATCAAGCTTCGAGACCGTTTCTGCGTCGGATTTGCCCTGCCGCAGATTGCAGCGCTCGTCGAAATAGCGCCGGATAATCTCCTGACGGGATGCGGCACAGGCGGCTTCGTCGTTGATGATGCAGAATCCGGCCATGTTGACGCCCATGTCCGTCGGGGACTGATAGGGGGATGTCCCGTAAATCTGCTCAAACATGGCGCGCAGAACCGGGAACACCTCTACATCGCGGTTGTAGTTGACCGCTGTCTTTTCGTAGGCTTCGAGGTGGAAGGGGTCGATCATATTGATATCGTTCAGATCGGCAGTCGCGGCCTCATACGCCATATTGACCGGATGCTTGAGCGGCAGGTTCCAGATCGGGAATGTCTCAAACTTCGCGTAGCCGGACTCCTTGCCCATCCGGTGCTCCTGATAGATCTGCGAGAGGCAGACGGCCATTTTGCCGGAGCCGGGGCCGGGCGCGGTGACGACGACGAGCTGCCGGCTGACCTCGATGTACTCATTCTTGCCGAAGCCCTCCTGAGAGAGAATCAGCGACAGATTGGACGGATACCCCTCGATCGGATAATGCCGGTACACGCGGATGCCCGCAGCCTCCAGACGCTTCTGGAATTTCTCTGCGGCGGGCTCGCCGGTAAAGCGCGTCATGACGACACTGCCGACATAGAGTCCCTTCTCGCGGAAAATCCCGATCAGTCGCAGGACATCGGTGTCATAGGTGATGCCGAGGTCGCCGCGGGTACGGTTCTGTTCGATGTCGTCGGCGTTGATTGCAATGACGATTTCGACATCCTTTTTCATTTGCAGCAGCATTCTGAGCTTGCTGTCCGGCTGAAAGCCCGGCAGAACGCGGGAGGCGTGGAAATCGTCGTAGAGCTTGCCGCCGAACTCCAGATAGAGCCGGTTGCCGAACTGCGCGATGCGCTCGCGGATATGGGCGGACTGTGTCTTGAGGTATTTGGCATTGTCAAAGGCGAGTTTCCGTTTTCTCATGATGCACATTCCTTTCCGGTTTTTCAAATTTTCACCTCATATTATAGCACAATCCGACAGCAGATGTCAAGGCGCGGAGCCGGCCGGACAGCGGCCTGCGGGCGTCGGGCGGAAGCGCTTCAAACGGTCGGAAAATCGCGGAAAACCGGAAGATTCCGCAGCGGGATTCATCGGCTGACTTTGAAAAATTCGGTGAAATGGTAAGAAATCGGAGCGCAGAGGGCAGAGTTTTCGACAGGGTGATGATGTGCCGCGGCGGATTGACACGCGGGCGATTTTGGAGTATAATGAACATAACCGGATCCGCCCGCGGCGGCAAAGAGGAGGGAACTGCATGAAAGTGCTCCGGACAGCGGACATTCCCGCTGAGATCCGTGTGATCCGCAGCAGCCGGAAAACCGTCTCCGCGTCTGTCGGTACGGACTGCACCGTGACGGTGCGTGCGCCGCTGCGTCTGCCGGAAACGGAGATTCTGCGCTTTCTGCATGAAAAATCCGCACGCATCTGCGTGATGCTGGAGCATCGCAGAGCAGAAAACGAGCGGCTGAAATCGGTTCCCGCACTGACCGCCGCAGAGCTGCGCGCACTCGCGGACGAGGCACTGCGCGTCATGCCGGAGCGTGTGCGGCATTATGCCGGACTGCTCGGTGTCTCCTATGCAAAAATCACAGTGCGGAATCAGAAAACGCGCTGGGGAAGCTGCTCGGCAGAGGGCAATCTCAGCTTCAACTGTCTGCTGATGCTGGCGCCGCCCGAAGTCCTCGACAGCGTGGTCGTCCACGAGCTGTGCCACAGGCTGGAGATGAACCATTCCGCAAGGTTTTATGCGGCAGTTTACCGTGTATTCCCCGACTATGACCGCTGTCACCGGTGGCTGAAGGAAAACGGTTCGCTGCTGCTCAGGAGAATGACTTAAACGGCATCGCCGAATTCATCAAGGGAGTGAACCGATTGTGAAAACCATCCGCTTTCTGACCCTTCTGACCGCCGCCTGTCTGCTCTGCGGCTGCACCCCGCTGGATTCCGCAGGCAGCACGGCACCGACCGTCTCCGGAACCGCAGTCTCCGGAACCGCAGTCTCCGGAACCGCAGTCTCCGGAACCGCAGTCTCCGGGACCGCAGTTTCCGGAACCGCGGCTTCCGGCACGGACAGCACCGCAGGAACTGACGATTCCGTCGGAACTGACGATTCTGCCGGCACCGCTGCCGCCTCGACTGCCGCCGCAGACCCCGCATCCTACCTGGATGTGCGGACGCTGTTTCCGAAGGGCGGCTCCGTGGCGCTGAGCGGCTCCGGCGTCGTCTTTGCGCGGGACGGACTGAATCTGCGCAGTCAGCCGACGGCAAGCAGCCAGAAAATCACGCTCCTGAAGCACGGCACGGCCGTCAAGGTGAAAAACGCCGTCTGTACCGGCGTCAGCAAAAAGCACAATCCGGAGTGCTGGTATCAGGTCGATGCCGGCGGAAAGACCGGATTTGTCAGCGCGGAATTCGTCGCGGTGTCCTTTGACACGCCCGACAGCGCAATGGACGACACGCAGCGCAGCGCGCTGGGCATTTTGCTCTTCCGGCAGGCCTACAAGCTGAACTGGTATTTCACGCAGGAGGGCGGCATCTCCGCCACGGCGTATCTGACGCAGAAGCAGACCGCAGACGGCTGGATTCCGCTGGAGCCCAAGGGGCTGACCGCCGAGAAAATCCTTTCTGATTACAAGCAGTATTTTGACATGGACTTCCCGTATCCGATTGAGGATTCCTACAAGCAGACCGGCGATACGCTGTATGTCACCGGCAATTTCCCGGAGAACTTTTATGTGGACTACGAGGAGCTGGCGTTCCTGACCGGCAGGACAAGCGACAGCATCACCTACCGGAGCAAAGCGCAGTGGTTTACCACCGGCGAATTTGTCATGTATACAGAAAACGGCGGCGTCACCGAGGAGGACTTCGTGATCCGCTATACAGACGGCGTCTGGAAGATTCCCGCTTTATCCCCGCAATTTAACAAAAGAACCGCACAGAGCCCGCTGCGGCTTTGTGCGGTGTCATTCTGCCGGTACGGCAAAAAAAAGACGCACCATTCTCTGTGAAGCACGGCTTCTCAGAGAACGATACGCGGAGTGGGTGTTTGCCCCCCGCTGCCATGCGCAGACAGCGTACTATGGGGAGCAACATGAAAAAAGGGGGATTTCGGGAGCGGCATATGCCTCCCGTGAAGATGATATCAGATGAAACGGACCGCCTCAGTGAACAGGCTCGTAGAGATACTTGCCGATCGCACGGCGAAGCGCGGAAAGCTGCGCCTCATCGACGGTCTTGACCTCCAGCCGGATCGGCTGTTCACGGTCCAGTGTGAAAATGCCCATAATGGACTTTGCATCGACGACATAAGTGCCGACTGCAAGCTGTGCTTCAAAGGGGAAGCGTCCCATGATATTGACGAAATTCTCGACATCAGCGAGCTCGGGGAGATAAACAGTGACTGCAGACATTGTTTGAACCTCATTTCTCATCGTATCGGATGAATCCGGGCTTACAACTTACAAACGAAAAAAGCAGACGGTGGACGGGTTGACCGGCGGAGTCGAAGCTGCGAGAGGGGTTGCGCTGCGGTTCACGGCACGGGACCCGAACACCTGAAATCTATTTTGGAGGGGTTGTCATGAATCACCCTGTCGATACTATAACATGAAAGCGGCGATTTGTCAAGCAAAATCAGTCCGGTTTGTACACCTGACCGAATTTTCTTTGTGTTTTCAATTATCTTTTTGCAATCCTCGCATACTGTAATTGTTGCACAACTGAGATAGTTGAAAACTGTTCATGTTGCACAAAGGAGAATCTATGCAATTTCAGATCACAACCTTCGGATGCAAGGTCAATCAGGCGGAGAGCGCCGGACTGGCATCCGTCCTGACCGCACACGGCCTCACGGAGACGAAAGAAACGGCAGAAGCAGATGTCCTGATTGTCAACAGCTGCGCCGTGACGGGCGAAAGCGTCCGCAAGGCAAAGCAGCTGATCCGGAGCCTCAGACGGCGTAATCCGGAGGCGCTCCTGCTGCTGACCGGCTGCTGGCCGCAGGCCTTTTCCGACGACGATTTTTCCGGCGCGGATTTCGTCACGGGCACCCGCGACCGCGCCGCGCTGCTTGACTGGCTCTTTGAGGCGCTCAAGGCGCGTCCGGCATCGGGCGGCGAACGGCAGATCACGCCGTACCGCAAGGGCGACCCCTTCTCGGAAATCCCCTGCGCCGACACGACCCGCACCCGCGCCTTTCTGAAGATTCAGGACGGCTGCAATCAGTTTTGCAGCTACTGCATCATCCCCTATGCCCGCGGACGGTGCCGCTCCATGCCGCTCGACCGGCTCAGACAGGAGGCCGCGGCGCTCAGTGCGCAGGGCTTCCGCGAGATCGTGCTGACCGGCATCAACCTCGGCTTCTTCGGCGACGACACCGGCTGCACGATTGCCGATGCCGTCGAAATCTGCGCGGAGCAGACGGGCTTTGTCCGCGTGCGGCTCGGCTCGCTCGAACCGGAGCGCATGACGCCGGCGCTGCTGGACCGTCTGTCACACTGTGAAAAGCTCTGCCCGCAGTTTCACCTGTCTTTGCAGAGCGGCAGCGATTCCGTGCTCCGCCGCATGAACCGCCGCTACACCGCCGCGGAATACCGCACACTGGCGGAAAACATTCACCGCCTGTTCCCCGGCGCGGCGCTGACCACCGATGTCATCGTCGGATTCCCCGGCGAGACAGAGGCGGAATTCGCTGAAACGCTCGCGTTTGTGCGCGAGATCGGCTTTGCAAAGGTTCATGTATTCCCCTTCTCGCAGCGTGCGGGAACCCGTGCCGCCGCGATGCCCGATCAGGTGCCGCCTGCCGTCCGGGCAGAACGCGCCGCACGCCTCTCCGCCCTCGCCGATGAAATCCGCTCCGCGCATCTCGCATCCAGAGTCGGACAGCGGCTCAGCGTTCTGGTCGAGGGTGAAAAACAGCAAAATGCACAGACCTTTTTCAGCGGACATACACCGGAAGGTACACTTGTGAAAATTTTCACGGAAAATTGTGAAAAGGGTTTGCAGAATTCCCTGATTTGTGTTACAATAGAAGGGTATGAGCAGGATTCGCTCACGGCAGTTTACCGCAGCGGGGAGGAACCGGAGCATGGACAGAGCAGAACAGGCTGTGCAGAATAAGCACAGCGGCATGAACTGTGCGCAGGCGGTGCTGACGGCCTTCGCGGACAGGCTCTCCCTGCCGGAGGAAACACTCCGCGCACTCGGCGCCGGATTCGGCATCGGGATGGGAACCTTCGGGGCAACCTGCGGCGCGCTCTGTGCCGCGCAGATGGTCTGCGGACTGACGGCGGAACGCTTCGGGCCGGCACAGGCGAGAGAACTGTATCAGCAGTTTGCAGCGCAGTGCGGCAGTACGCTCTGCGGCGAACTGAAAGGCATCGGGACAGGCAAAGTGCTCTGCCCCTGCGATGACTGCGTGCGCTGTGCCGTCCGGATTGCAGCGGCGCATACCGACAGCGGAATACGCGGCGTGGCGGACTGACAGCCGCTTTGCCGCGCAGGAATATTTCACACATTTACGGAGGCTGAGGATTTCTATGGCAGTTTATCGGATTTACACGGAGAAGAAACAGCAGTTTGCGGTCGAGGCGCAGTCGGTGCTGTCTGACCTGCGCACGGCGCTGCAGCTCGATGTGCAGGGCATTCGCGTGCTCAACCGCTACGACGCGGACCACATCTCGGAGGAGGACTTCCGGCGCGCTGTGCCGACGGTGTTCTCGGAGCCGGCAGTCGATTATATCTATGAAAAGCTGCCCATGCTCTCAAATCAGGAGCGCGTGTTCGCAGTTGAATATCTGCCCGGACAGTTCGACCAGCGGGCGGACTCCTGTGAACAGTGTATTCAGATTCTCAACGGAAAAGAACGCTGCCGCGTCCGCAATGCGCGCGTCTACATCGTCACCGGCGCGATTACCGACGAGGAATTTGACCGGCTCCGCGCCTATCTCATCAACCCCGTCGAGAGCCGTGAGGCTTCGCTCGACACCGTCGATACGCTCGACATGAACTACGCCCTGCCGGAGACCGTCGAGACGCTGACCGGCTTCATCGGAATGGACGAGACCGCAAGGCGCGAATTCCTGACCAAATACGGTCTGGCAATGGACTACGACGACATCACCTTCTGTCAGGCGTATTTCCGCGACGAGGAGCACCGCGACCCGACCATCACCGAAATCCGCATGATCGAC
>JAFPQL010000222.1 GCA_017414145.1 Oscillospiraceae bacterium
CTCACCGATGCCGGTGATCGTGCCGCCCGTGCCGATGCCGGAGCAGAAGCCGTCGATGCGGCCTGCCACCTGCTCGAGAATCTCCAGCGCGGTGAAATACTTGTGCGCGTAGAGGTTGTTGACATTCTCAAACTGCTGCGGCACAAAGACATTCTTGTCCTTTGCCTGCATATCGAGCGCGGTGTCCAGACACTGCTGGATGCACTTGCCGATATCGCCGTCATCGTGGATGAGGATGACACGGGCGCCGTAATGCTCGACGAGCTTTCTGCGCTCCTCGCTGACGGAATCGGGCATGATGATGACGGTCTTGTAGCCGCGGACGGCGCCGACCAGTGCCAGCCCGATGCCCTGATTGCCGCTGGTGGGCTCGACGATCACGGTGTCAGGGCCGATCAGCCCCTGCTTTTCGGCATTGCGGAGCATATTATATGCAGTCCGGGTCTTGATGGAGCCGCCGACATTCAGTCCCTCGAACTTGACGAGGATCTCGGCGTTTCCGGGCGGATTCATGCGCTGAAGCCGGATCATCGGCGTGTGACCGAGCGCCTCAAGGATGTTATTGCAAATCATAAGGATCCTCTTTCTATGGCAGTTTGCATCGCCGTACAGAACAGAAAAACAGCGTCCCGGAAGATTCCGGAACGCTGTTATGGCTGCGGGTGACTGCCCGCTGATGCGCCGGAAGGGATTCGAACCCCCGACCTACTGGTTCGTAGCCAGTTACTCTATCCAACTGAGCTACCGGCGCAGATGTCTTTTGACGACTTGATTATTATAGCACATTCCTTCCGTTTTGTCAAGGGGTCTTTTGAAAAAATTTCCGTTTATGCGGGAAATCGGCGCAGATGCCGAATTTGAGGCGGAAATCTGACAGAAATGTTTGGAAACTGACAGCGCCGCAGCGGAGAATCCGGTATAATACGGGGTAGAATCGGTGCGGCGTGCAGTCTGCACCGGACAGGGAGGAATGACGATGAACAACAAACTGCGCCTTCTTGCAGCGGCGGTCTGTCTGACGCTGCTGACGGGCTGTTCGGGTGCTTCATCCGCCGCGCCGAAGGAGACGGACGCGCCGCAGACCACTGCGGCTCAGACGGATGCGCCGCGTACGGACGACGCCGCGGTGCCGGTTCCGGACGGATACAATCTGCTCTGGCATGACGAATTTGACGGCACGGCGCTCGATGAATCGCTCTGGAACTATGAGCCGCATGAGCCGGGCTGGACGAATGAGGAGCTGCAGGAATATACAACCTCGACGGACAATGTCTTTGTACGGGACGGCAGTCTCGTGCTGAAGGCGATCAAAAGCGAAAAGGACGGCAAGCCGTATTACACCTCCGGCAAGGTCACCGGACAGGGCAAGACCCAGTTCGTCTACGGCAAGGTCGTCGCACGCGCAAAGGTGCCAAAAGGGCAGGGTCTCTGGCCCGCCGTCTGGATGATGCCGCAGAATGAGAGCTTCTACGGCCAGTGGCCAAAATGCGGCGAAATCGACATCATGGAGGTGCTGGGCAGCAATCCCGGCACGGCATACGGCACCGTTCACTACGGCGAACCGCACGCCGACCAGCAGGGCGTCTTTACGCTGGAAAACGGCACCTTCGCCGACGATTTCCACGAGTATTCCGTCGAGTGGGAGCCGGGCGAGATGCGCTGGTACATCGACGGTAATCTGTATCTGACCGTCAACGACTGGTTCACGGCCGCGGCGGGCGGCGATGAGCGCGAATATCCCGCGCCGTTCAACCAGAAGTTCTTTGTGCAGATGAATCTCGCGGTCGGCGGAACATGGCCGGGCAATCCCGATGAGACAACTGACTTTGAACACGCGGAATTCCTGATCGACTATGTGCGCGTCTACCGCAAGCCGGCCTATGATGTCAATGTCACGAAGCCGGAAAAGAGCTACCGCGAGGCGCTCCCAGACGGCAACTTCATCTACAACGGCAATTTTGCCGAGCAGGAGGATCTGACCGACGATGTCAACTGGAAGTTCCTGCTCTTTGAGGGCGGACAGGGCTCCGCGGAGATCCGCGACAACATGATTGTCATTCAGACGGAGAACGAGGGCACGGTCGATTATTCCGTGCAGCTTGTGCAGCCGGAGCTGCCGATGATTAAGGGCAAAAAGTACCGCGCCGTCTTTGACGCGTGGGCGGATACGCCCAGAGACATCGTCGTCTGCGTCTCGGCGCCGAACGCCGGCTGGATCCGCTATTTGCAGGACACGACACTGACCGTCAGCGACAAGCAGACGACCTATACCTACGAGTTCGAGATGAACGACAAGAACGACCCGAACGGGCGTCTGGAGTTCAACCTCGGACACAGAGGCTCCTCGGCCACGGTCTACATCACGAATGTCCGGGTCGAAGAAATCGGGTGACCCTCCCGTCAGATGACGGGTTTCCCCACACACGAAAAGACCGGTGACACTGCGGAATGTCACCGGCCTTTTCGTTGTATCCGGATTGCGGGCGGCTTACGCGGCCTCCTGCTGCTTCTGATCGTCCCCCAGCGCGGCCATCAGCTCGGTGCGCAGGGCTTCGTCGTACATCTTTGCGTTGTCGCGGTCGTAGAATCCGCCGGGCGTATCCCACAGCACCGGGCAGATTCCGCGGGCACAGGCCTCCTTGCAGACGGTCGAGAGATACCGCCGGACGGTCTCCTCGCTGCGGTGCTTTTTCGTCGCGCCGAATTCGCCCATGACGACCGGAATATTCTTGTCGAGGAAGGTCTTTTTCACCAGGTCGAGATTCTTCGACAGCTCCGCCAGATCGCTCTCGCTGCCCCATTCGGTCTGCATCTTGCCCCAGTTGGCGTCCTCCTCCAGAATGCAGAAGTTTGCGGGCGTGTAGTAGTGGACGGAGACGGCACAGTGTCCGGACGGGTCCTGCGGCATCCGGAAGGCCTCGTCACAGGTCAGCGCGATGTCCGTCGCATAGCCGGCAATCAGCAGATGCCGTTCGGCGTTCTTGCCGCCGCCTGCCCGCACGGTATCGACAAACTTCTGGTTGATTTCGTTGAGCAGCGCATAGGCTTCGGGCTTTCCGTCCTGATTGTCGCTGTAGCGGTTCCAGAGCGTGTCCCAGCAGCCCTCCTCGTTGAGCGACTCAAACATCAGCGCATAGCCCGTGTCCTTGAACTCCGCGCAGATCTGCTCCCAGATGCGCGTGTATTTCTTCATGCACTCCGCCTTTTTGTCCGCGGATGCAAAGTCCTTCCACCAGCCGCCGTCGTAATGGATGTTGAGAATGACGCTGAGCTTTGCGTCGAGCGCCCAGTCCGTCACCTCATGGATGCGCGTCAGATATTCCGGGCTGATCGTGTAGTCCGCGTCCATCATGTTTGACCACGCGACCGGAATGCGCAGTGTGCCGAAGCCCGCGGCGGCATATCCCGCGATCATCGGCTGTGTGATGATCGGGCTGCCCCATGCCGTTTCAAAATTGGTCACGCTTTTGTCGCTGATCCACGAGCCGCAGGATTCAAAGGTGTTGCCGAGATTGATGCCGACGCCCATTTCCCGCACGAAGTCCATGGTCGCCTGACCGTTGTCGGGCGTGACCTTGCCGCCCTTGTCCGCGCAGCCTGCCATGCCGGTGCAGGCGGTCAGTGCGGAGCATAAGAGCGCGATGATGTTCCGGATCCTCATTGGTGTTTGTCCTTCCTCTTCCGTAATTTCCCTGCCGGACGGCGCCGCTCAGAGCGCGGGCGTCCGGAACGGTGCCAGCGGCAGACCGTTTCTGCCGAACACCGTCACTTCTGTATAATTGCGCCACGCATAGCGGGCGGCTGCCGGTGCGGGAACTGCCGCCGCCGTCAGCAGAATGCGGTCCGGCATCAGGACGGCCTGTGCCGGATACCAGACGCCGTCCGCGCCGCAGAGCTCAAAGCCCGCGGGCTCCCCGCGGAGGACAAAGCCGTCCTCCGCGTGCAGCGTCTCAACAGTCAGCGTGCTGCCGCAGACATAACTGCGCAGAAAGACCGGCGCCTCCGCGTCCTGCTCCGGCAGAACGCCGTACACATGACAGAGCGCCAGCAGCGCCAGACGCTTTCCGACCGGCGCTTTGTCTGTCGGGTGAATGTTGTCGAGCTCGCCGCAGTCTGCCGTCACGGCCAGCGCCGTGTGCCGCAGCTTGCGGCTGACGGCTGCCTGCGCCTCGCGGATCAGGCACCAGTGCATCCGGTCGGGCTCATGCAGATACCGGAACATCGGAAGCTGCACATTGAGAAACGGCAGCGTGTCCTCGCCCCAGTCCGAGCGCCAGCGGCAGATCAGCGCTTCGAGCAGCACGGCATAGGTTTCCGGACGGTGATCGTCCGACTCGCCCTGATAATACAGGAACCCGCGCAGGCTGTACGGGCAGACGCGCCGGAGCATCGTCTCATAGAGTCCGCCGGGGCGCAGCTCGTTTTTCGGACCCATCGGACCGGGATACTGCGACGCGCCGAGGCGTTCCTGCGCCTGCTCCCATGTCGTCTCCGGATGTGCCTGCATGAGCTGCTCATAGCGGCGCTGCCAGTCCGCCTGAAACACGGTGTAAGCGTCGTATTCACGGAAATGCTGTGCATCCGTTTTTCCGCGCATGGCGCTGTCGTAGTCGTCCAGATACGGACGCAGGGCGGGATGCGCCTCCAGTGTCTCCCGCGGAACCCATGCCGATGCCGAGGTGCCGCCCCAGTTGCAGCCGATCAGCCCGACGGTCACGCCGAGCGCCTGATGCAGCTTCAGCGCGAAAAAGAGGCCGACAGCCGACCATGCGCCCGCGGCTTCCGGCGAGGCGGTGTTCCAGCCGGATGCCCGCTCCGTGCGGTCAAAATCCGCGTCGATCATCCGCTGCTTCGGCGTATAGTAAAAACGCACGCCGCAGTCCGGCGTCAGCGAAGAAAGCAGCTCTTTGCCGTGCAGTGCATTGCGGATCTCAAACTCCATATTGCTCTGCCCGCCGCAGAGCCAGACCTCTCCGACGGCAATCTCCCGGAACCGGATGCAGACCGCGCCGCTGCGCACGGTCATCGTCAGACGGTCTGCGGCAGGCATCGGCGGCAGCGTCACGCGCCATTTGCCGTCCCGGATGATGCAGGATGCGCTGTGACCGGCGAGCGTCACCGTGACGCGCACGCCGTCCTTTCCGTCACCCCAGACCGCAATCGGCTTTTCACGCTGGAGCACCATGCGGTCGCTGAAAATGGCTGCTGCTCTCATGCTTTTTCTCCTTCCGGCTGTCCGGCGGGCGCCGCGCCGAGCTCCGCCATAATGCGGAATCCGCGCATCAGATGCCCCTCTGCCTGTGTGGACAGCATGACACCGGTTTTGCACCAGATTGCAAAATGCTCGCAGTTGTTCCGGTGCAGGCTGTAATCGGCCTCGCTCTCACCGAACGAGGTCTTGCCGAGCTGTGCTCTGGCGCGGCGGACGGTTTCCGCCGGAGAGCGCAGCCGGTAGTTTTTCGGGGTGTTGAGCGCGTCGCCGAGATTCCGGCTGAGGAATTCAGACGGCGCGGGGCGGATGCTGTCCGCGAAGATGCGGAATTTTTTCCAGAAATCCTGTGAAATGCCCGAAACCGTGCGCACGGAAGGGGAGAAATAGACCTTGCCCGGCTCGCAGTAGGTGTCGCCGAAAACGAGATAGAAGCACTCCTTTGAATCGCCGAGAAATCGCGCAAAGGTCGTTTTCTGGATGATGCTTTTGCCGTCTGCGTTGTGCGCGGAAAACTCGATGACCTCCCCGTCGGAGACATAGACGCCGTAGTGGTCGTAGAGCGTGCGCTCGACGCCGATGATATCGCCTGTCACGGGGATTTTCAGCTCTGCGGCCTCCTGTGCAAGCTCCGCAAACCGCGCCTGCATTTTCTGCGGCATTCCGTAGTCCACGCAGACATTGCGCAGGTCCAGAATGCGGCAGTTCGGCAGAACCTTGTGCTGCTGCAGCCGGTAAATGCCCGCGGAGCGCACTGTTTTCCAGCAGTATTTTCCGCCGGCCGTGCGGTGCCGCTGACGCGGCGGCTGTGCGAGTCCGCGCAGTGTGTCGGGGTGAACCTTTCCGCTCTGAAGCCCGTCCAGCAGAGCACGCATCTGCTGCTCCGAACCGTTTGCGATGCGCTTTCCGGCCTTGTCGAGGATGCGGCAGTGGTCGAAAAGCCGCTGCTTTTGCAGCTTGTAGCCGCCCTGACTGCACAGCTCGTCCCAGAAGACGCGGCCGCCGAGCGTTCTGAGGCGCAGATTCGGCATCGTCGGGGCGGGGGGCATTCCGCGCAGGGTGCGGCGGTCGAGCTCCTCGTATTTTGCGAGCATTTCCTGCTCGGAGCCTGCGGCGATGCGCCGGTTTTCGCTGTCGAGGATCCGGCAGTGACTCCGCAGCAGCAGATGCCGCTGCAAACGGTAATGCTTATTCTGCCGGATGACCTCCCAGCAGTTGTTTCCGCCCATGGTTTTCACTTCCGGTCACTCCTTTCCGGTGTTCTGTCTGTCGGTGTTTCAACTGAGAATGCCTGCCGCCTTCAGAATCATCCAGAGGTAGAAAACGGCGGCAGCGATGCAGAGCAGCAGGCTGGAGAGCGCGATTTTCGGCGGCAGCTCCCCGCTGCGCAGCATCTGAAACGAGGCGGCGATGCCGATGCCGTCCAGCAGCAGGATCAGCCAGCTCAGGTACAGACTGCCGGACAGTCTGAAAAAGAAATACGCGAGCAGGTCAATCCCGATCAGCACGAGCCCGAAGATGAGATTGCCCCAGCCGTTTGGCTTCATGTTGTCTCCGGTTCCTGCTTCGGCTGGTTCAGACGCCCGTAGACCGTATTGAGCGCACGGATTTTGGCGGCGCGCCGCTCGGTGAAATCCGCGGCGACGGTGCGCCAGATCCAGTTCCCGCCGAGGGTCGAGGGCGTGTTGAAGCGGTCAGAGGGCGGCGAATCGAGGAAATCCTGCATCTGCCCGACGGCGACGGACGCGATGCTGCCCCACGCGGCGCGCAGCATGGCCTGCGGGAGCTTCTTCTTTTTCTTGAGCGCGAAATAGGTCATCGCATAGTCGCAGGCTTCGGCGGACATGGACTTGACCCAGCCGCGCAGCGTGTGATTGTCATGCGTGCCGGTGTAGCAGACGCAGTTCGGCGTCGTGAAATTATGCGGCAGATACGGATTATCCGCGCCGCTGTCAAAGGCGAACTGCATCACCTTCATGCCGGGGAATCCGGTGCGGCGGAGCAGCTTTTCGACGGCGGGCGTGATGTTTCCGAGGTCCTCCGCAATGACGGGCAGCTCCGGAAAGCGCGCCCTGGCCGCCTTCCAGAGGGCATAGTCCGGCCCCTTCCGCCATTTTCCGTGCTCGGCGGTCGCGGCACCGTAGGGAATCGCGTAATACCGCTCAAATCCGCGGAAATGGTCGATCCGCACGACATCGTAGAGCTTCAGCACGAAGTCCAGCCGGTCGAGCCACCAGCGGTAGCCGTCTTCCGCCATCGCCTCCCAGTTCCAGATGGGATTGCCCCAGAGCTGACCGGTGACGGCGAAGGCATCGGGCGGACATCCCGCGACGGCTGTCGGCTCCTTTTTGGCGTTGAGCTGGAACAGCTCCGGCTTAGCCCAGACCTCCGCGCTGTCATAGGCGGCGTAGATCGGGATATCGCCGATGATGCGGATGCCGGCCTTGTTCGCGTATTTTTTCAGCGCATTCCACTGCGTAAAGAAGCAGTACTGCACGAAGCAGTAGAAGTCAATGTCCGCGGCACAGCGCGCCTTTGCGTCGCTGACCGCACGGCGTTCGTGCAGCGCGAGCGGCGCCTCCCATTCATACCACGGCCTGCCGTCATGGGCATCCTTCAGCGCCATAAAGAGCGCATAGTCCGGCAGCCATGCCTTCTGCGCGGTGCAGAAGCGGCGGTAATCCGCGGGCTTGTGCTTCAGAAATCCCGCGTAGGCACGGCGCAGAACGGCCGTATTGTGCTCCCAGAGCAGTTGATAATCGACTGCACGCGGCTCCGAGCCCCAGTCCAGCGGCTCGTAGTCTGCCTTATCGAGCCAGCCTCTTGCCGAGAGCCGGTCGAGGTCAATCAGATACGGATTGCCCGCAAAGCAGGAGCAGGATTGATACGGAGAATCGCCGTATCCGGTCGGGGAGAGCGGCAGCACCTGCCAGTAATGGCAGCCCGCCTCACTGAGAAAGTCCACAAAGTCGTCGGCGGCCCGTCCGAGCCGGCCGATGCCGTGTCTGCCCGGCAGTGCCGAGACAGGCAGCAGGATCCCGCTTTCGCGCATTCTAAATCCCTCCGTTTGATGATATGTGCGGCGCAGCGCAAAGCCGTGCGGCGCCGGAGCGTGTTTGTTGCAAAATAAGGCATCTGACAGGGCGGCATATTTCCCGGAAACCCGCATAAGCTATCCGTATCATGTCAGAAAGGGGTGCCGTGCGGATGAAAGCAGGCTCCGGTGTTTCCGCCGCCGCGTTTTTACTTGGATTTTTTGCCTACGGGCTGATTGAGATTGCAGGCAGGGGATATACCCACTGGACGATGTGCCTGCTGGGCGGCGCCGCAATGGCGCTGCTCTGCGAAATGGACGCAGTGCTGGACGAGCCCCTCTGGATGCGGGCGCTGCTCGGTGCGCTGTTTGTCAGCGCGTCGGAGTTCACGGTCGGCATCTTCGACAATCTCATCATGGGCTGGCAGGTCTGGGATTATTCCGACCGCCCGCTGAATCTGCTGGGACAGGTCTGTCCGCTGTTCTCCGCGCTGTGGTATCTGCTCTGCGTGACGGGCAGTCTGGTCTGCCGGCCGCTGCGGCGCCGTTATCCGGCATCGCCGCGGAGCCGCTGAATGAACCGGGTCAGCTCATAGGCCATTTCGCACTGCTCCGGAATGCGCGGATGTCCGGGCGTCGCACTGCCCGACCGCGTGAACCGCAGACGGTGAATGCGCGGGTCTGCCATGCGGGCGCAGACGGCGTCGAGCATGGATTCCCAGATCTCCGCGTGCATCAGCAGCGTCAGCGTCAGAATGAACTGTGCGGAAGGATACCGCGCAGACAGGTCGGTCAGGATGCGGCAGTAGGCGGCGATCCAGCGCTCCTGTGCGGCGGCATCGGGCGTCACATTGTCCCGCCCGCCGACGCGGTGGTCGTTCTGTCCGACCGCAAAGATCACATAGTCCGGTACATAGCGGGAGAAGTCCCACGGGGTCAGCGCCCCCGCCGCCGGCTGATAACAGAGCTTATTATACGCAGTCTCCATGCCGATTCTGCC
>JAFPQL010000223.1 GCA_017414145.1 Oscillospiraceae bacterium
AAATAGTCGTGCCAGAGCGGGAACTGGACGCCGACGAACAGGTTGACATCCTTCGACTGAATTGCGCGGTAGAACCGGCAGATTGCGTCCGCCGCGCCTTCGGGCAGAAACCGGTTGTCATACTGGATCGACGGCGAGGCCGAGGTGTTGTGGGTCAGTGTGGCGCCATAGGGCATCTCCTCCATCGACTGATCCGGCAGAGACGAGGAGCTGCCGCCTGCACATCCGGTCAGAAGCAGTGCAGCTCCGCAGAGAACCGCCGCAGTCCGGCGGAACAGGGAAAATCGCATGATAGCCCTCTCCTTTGCATGATTTTTCCTTATTATAGCACAATTCGGGCAAAAGCGCAAGCCTCAGAGTGAACCGTGCGGCGCAAAACGGGTCTGCATTTCCGCCTGCCGGCCGCAGGAAAGCCGCCCCTCCGGACATTTCCCCAGCACATAGCAGCTCGGCCCGTAGAGCGAGAACAGCTCCGGACTCTTTGCGCGAAGCTGCCGCAGCAGGCTGACGGCGCAGTCCCGGATCTCCCACTGTGCGCGGGTGCAGGTTCTGAGCTTCATGAAGTGCAGCAGCTCTCTGCCGTTCATATCGCAGAGCACATCGAGCTGGTTGCCCGCCAGCGCGAAATACTGCACACACTCTGCCGGCAGACCCGCCGCAGTCATTGCGGTGAGCGCCTCGGCGGTCCGCGCAAACGCGCTCTGATAGATGGTCAGCGCCTGCGGATTGTTCCGGACGGATTCCGGCAGCAGATACGAGCTCTGCCGGACGGCCTGCGCGATATGCGGGACGAGTACGGTCTGGACGCGGTGCCGGACAAGATGCGTGATCGCGGCAAGCGACAGATTCCGGATGCCGAACTGCGCGTGAATCAGCTCCAGCTCCCGCGGACGCTCTCCGCAGAGGACGCCGGCGGCGTCGGGCAGCGGACTGTCGGCAGTCGCCCAGTTTTCCGCGGCGGCAAACTGTACCAGCTCTTTGAGCGAGCCCGCGGGATTCAGCGTGTGCAGGACGGTTTTCGCTTCCGCCGCGTGCGGCGCGGACAGATGCTGCGGCAGGACGGGCTGAAACCGCGTATCCTCCGCTGTGTAGCGCTTTGCGAGAATCTCCGGCACATCGGGCAGATGCTCCGAGAGCTGTGCGGCAAGCGATTCGCCCAGCGTCCGCAGCTCGGTGTAATGTCTGCCGCGTCCCTTTGTCATCGTCAGCACCATGAGCAGCAGCTCGCGGGCATTCATCGTCACGAAGAAATTGCTCCGGAAGCAGTACGGCAGCACAAAGCGCGCATCCTCCTTCGGGATGCCGAGCGCGAGCAGCAGCGCGTAATCGTCAAACAGTGACTGCATATGCGAACGGAACCGCGTATTGAGCGGCTCTGCGAGCGGCGGCGTATAGAAGCCGGCGCGGGAATAGTCCACATAGCGGCGGGACTGCACCGTGTAAGAGCCGAGCCGGAATTCGATGACAAACTGCTCCGTGAACACGCTGACGCTGTCAAATGCGACCGTGAAGAAGGCGTGCTCCAGCACGGAGGTATGTCCGGAACCGATGACCTTTCCGATCAGTGCGGCGTTATTGTCCTTTTCTTCGGTGCGTGCAAAGATTTCGAGCGCCGTGCCTTCCAGTGTGGAGATTCTGCCGGCGGCGGCACAGACATTTTCGCCCGCAGTCGAGGATGCAATGATTTTTACCGTGGCTTTTTCCATGCGATCACCTCATATTATCCTGCATATCAAAATGCGGAATACGGAAATTTGCTCCGTATTCCGCAGTTTCAGCATATACTCCGCAGAGAATTACTCCACCGGAACGACCCAGCCGAACGGATCGGCGATCTTGCCCCACTGGATACCGGTCATGGTATCGTAGATCTTCTGGGAGATCGGGCCGATCTTGTTGTTGTTGATCGTCATGACCTTGTCGCCCCACTTGAGGTGACCGACCGGCGAGATGACGGCTGCGGTACCGGTGCCGAACACCTCGTCCAGCTTGCCGGCGTCATAGGCGTCCGCGATTTCCTGGATGGTGATTCTGCGCTCGGAGACCTTCATGCCCCAGCTCCTGGTCAGCTCCAGAACAGACTTTCTGGTGATGCCGGGGAGGATCGAGCCCTGCAGCTCCGGTGTGACGATTTCGCCGTCGATGACGAACATAATGTTCATTGCGCCGACTTCTTCAATGTACTTCTGCTCAACGCCGTCGAGCCAGAGCACCTGAGAATAGCCTTCCTTGTGTGCCTCGTCCTGACCGATCAGGGAAGCAGCGTAGTTGCCGCCCGTCTTGGTGT
>JAFPQL010000026.1 GCA_017414145.1 Oscillospiraceae bacterium
CACGCGACCGTTGCGATGACCGGCACATAGCCGTTGTCCAGCGCAATTTCGATCGGCTTGGTGTTGACGCCGGTGATCTCACCGACCAGTCCGAGGTCGGGCTTCGACTCCTTTTTCTTCGCCTGAAGCAGCGCGCCGTCGATGCCGGAGAAGCCGATTGCCTGTCCGGAATGTCTGGTCAGATGCGAGACGAGCTCCTTGTTGACCTTGCCCGCCAGCACCATGCGCACGACATCCGCCGTCTCCGCGTCCGTATACCGCAGACCGCCGATGAACTTGCTCTCGATGTTGAGTCTGCCGAGCATATCGCTGATTTCCGGACCGCCGCCGTGTACGAGCACGACGCGGATGCCGACCAGCGACAGCAGCACGATATCGCTCATGACCGCTTCCTTGAGCGCCTCATTCGTCATCGCGTTGCCGCCGTATTTCACGACGATGATCTTCTGATTGTAGCGCTGGATATAGGGCAGCGCGTCGATCAGCACCTGCGAGCGGACCTGCGTTGGGATGCTCTGCGGAATTTCCATTTTCTCCATGTCTATCCTGCTCCTTAGCTTCTGTAGTCGCCGTTGATGCGGACATATTCATAGGTCAGATCGCAGCCCCATGTGCAGGCGGACGCATTGCCGCTGTTCAGCGCGATCAGCACCTGAATTTCATCTGCGGAGAGCACCGTTTTCGCGTCCTCCTCAGAGAACGGCACGCCGAAGCCCTGCTCCGCGACGCGGATTCTGCCGTTTTCCGAAGCGAGATCGACATCAATGCGCGTCACATCGACATCCGCGTCGGCATAGCCGATTGCGCAGGCAATTCTGCCCCAGTTCGCGTCCTCGCCGAAGATCGCGGCCTTAAAGAGGTTCGACATGATGACGCTCTTGCCGACAACTGCCGCAATTTCCTCACTGTCCGCGCCGGACACGACGCACTCGATCAGCTTGGTCGCGCCCTCGCCGTCTGCCGCGCACATTCTCGCCAGATTCAGCATGACAACATACAGCGCGTCGCGCAGAATCCTGTAATCGGTGCTGTCGCGGCGGATCTCCTCGTTGCCCGCCATGCCGTTTGCCAGCACGAGCACCATGTCATTCGTGGACATATCGCCGTCTACGGAGACGCGGTTCAGCGTCACGCGGACGACATCGCTGAGCGCCATTTGCAGCGTCTCAGGCGAAACAGAGGCGTCCGTCGTGATGAAGGTCAGCGTTGTCGCCATGTTCGGGCAGATCATGCCGCTGCCCTTGAGCATTCCGCCTAAATGGCAGGTCTTTCCGTCCAGCGTGAAGGAGACAGCGACCTCCTTTTCGCGGGTGTCGGTCGTCATGATCGCGTGAACGGCCTCCAGATTGCCGGTGTAGGACAGCCCCTTGACCAGCTTCGGGATGCCCGCCGCAATCGGTTCGATCGGCAGCGGCTGTCCGATGACGCCGGTCGATGCGACGACCACATCCTCCGCCGCGATGCCGAGCGCCTTCGCGGTCAGATCGCACATCGCGTTTGCCTTTTCGATGCCGTCGGCATTGCAGGTGTTCGCGTTGACGGAATTGACGATCACGGCCTTTGCCCTGCCGTTTTGCAGATGCTGCTTCGTGACGGCAATCGGTGCGCCCTTGACCTTGTTCGAGGTGTAGACGGCCACCGCCGCACATTCTGTATCGGATACGATCATTGCCAGATCGTTTTTCTGCTTGGTTTCATCCGGCAGCGCGATGTCAATCTCCGCGCCCTCCGGTTCGACGCCGTTTGCGGCAAGATTCTGCTCCGAGACTCCGCTGCCGGGCAGCGCCTGATGTCTGAGGCCGCAGCAGACGCCGTTCGCCCGAAAGCCCTTTGCCGCGCAGATGCCGCCCTCTGCAAAGGGAAAATCTGAAAAGCTCTGTAATTTCATTCCATATACCTCTGTTTCATACCGTATTCATCCCTGCATCCTGTCCCGCAGGAAAATGCAGGCTGCCCCGCCCATTGCGAGGAGAACGCCGAACACTGTGCAGATGATTTTTCTGCTTCTGTCGCCGGAAAACGCTCTGGGCGGAATCTCCGGCTGCGGCCGGCCTCCGAGCAGCGCAACTGCCGCACCGCCCAGTATGAGCAAAATTCCGCTGATGATGTCTTTCATCTCAGATCAGACCCGTCTCCTCCGGCGCGCCTGTCATCAGGTTGAAGCACTGCAGCGCCGCGCCCGACGCGCCCTTGCCGAGATTGTCAAGGCGTGCTGCAAGGAGAATGCGCTCGTCATTGCCGCAGACAAAGACCTCCAGCAGATTGGTGCCTGCCAGCGTGTTGGCGGGCAGGAAGCCGTTTTCCAGCACATCCGTACCGCCGATTTCGCGCACCTTGACGAACTGCTGTCCTTCGTAGTGCTTCCGGAACATCTCATGGATTTCCTCCACGGACGGCTGACCGTTCAGCAGGCGGCGGTGCAGCGGCACCGAGACGACCATGCCGGCATAATAATCGCAGACCAGCGGGTTGAACACCGGTGCGTAGGTCAGGCCGGAAACCTTCTGCATCTCCGGCAGATGCTTGTGCGTCTGACCCAAAGCGTACTGTCTGGGCGAATCGAATTCCGCCGGACGGTCGGCGGATTCATAGACCGCAATGGCGCCCTTGCCCGCGCCGGAATAACCGGAAACCGCGTGGCAGGTGACGGGATAATCCGCCGCCATCATGCCGCTTTTCACCATCGGATAGACGAGTGCGGCAAAGCCCGAAGCATAGCAGCCCGGCACGGCGACGCGCTTCGCCTTCACGATCCGCTCGCGGTGTGCGGCGGACAGCTCCGGAAAACCGTATGCCCATTCGGGATTCGTGCGGTGCGCGGTCGAAGCGTCGATGATGCGCACATCGGGATTTTCCGCGAAGGACACCGCCTCGACCGACGCGGCATCCGGCAGGCAGAGGAAGGTCACATCGGAGGCGTTGATGAGACGCGCACGCTCGGCATTGTCGCGGTGCTTTGCGGGGTCGATCATCAGCAGCTCGATATCGTCTCTGTCCTTGATGCGGTCAAAGAGCTTGAGTCCGGTCGTACCGGCCTGACCGTCAATATAAACTTTTGTAGTCTTCATTTGCTTTATCCTCTCGTTTTTTCTTTTCAGCACGGTAAAAATGCATCAGATTCCAGATGCAGGCCGCTGTGATAACAGCGATCACCCAGATGCGCGCTGTCCGCAGCGTCGATGACGGGAACACGAACATCAGAATGAGCTGTCCGGCCAGCCAGATGATAAACGCGATCAGCGTGACCACGAAGATATAACGGATGCGCTGCTTCATACGGTCAGCTCCCCGATCGCGGTCTTTGCCGCTGCGATCTGCTCACGGACAGCCGCCGCCGAGGGGCCGCCCTCGGAAATGCGTCCGTTGAGGCAGGTCTCCAGTGCGATCGCGTCATAGATATCCTCCGCGAAAGCATCACAGGCTTCTGTGTATGCGTTCAGCGGAAGCGTTTCGAGCGTCAGACCCTCTGCGATGCATCTTGCGACCAGTGTTCCGGTGATCTTGTAGGCATCGCGGAAGGGGAGTCCTTTTTTCACGAGATAATCCGCGCAGTCGGTCGCGTTGATGAATCCCTTTGCAGCGGCAGCCCGCATATTTTCAGGGATTACGCGCATGGTCGCGAGCATCGGATCGAATGTTTTCAGGCAGAGCTTTGCCTGGTCGATCGCATCAAAGATCGCTTCCTTGTCCTCCTGCATATCCTTATTGTATGCAAGCGGCAGAC
>JAFPQL010000224.1 GCA_017414145.1 Oscillospiraceae bacterium
CTCATCTCGCTGATATGCTCAAGGCCGTCCGGCAGTACGAGCTCCGTCAGGCCGATATCGTAGTAAAACGCATACGGCGGCAGCGTGTTGAGGCCGCGCGGCAGCCGGACAGAACGCAGCGCATAGCAGTTGGAGAACACGTATTCACCGAGCGACTGCACGGAATCCGGCAGCTCGAGCGATTCCAGTGCCATGCAGTAATAAAACGCACCTGCGCCGATCTTCGTGACAGTATCCGGAATGCTGACGGTTTCCAGTGCGCTGCACTGACTGAACGCACCGCTGCCGATCTCGGTCAGGCCGGATTCAATTTTGACTTCCTTCAGTGCCGTACAGCCGGTCAGCGCATTGTCCGCGATCCGGATGACCTTTTTGCCGTCCTTTGTCTCTGCGGGGATCGTCAGCTTTTCGGCGGAGCTTTCCGCACCGCTGACCTCTACGCCGCCCGCAGCCGCAGCATACGTGATGCTGCCCTCGGTGAAGCTGCCCGCCGTATCCGCGGAGACCGCAAGTCCGGTCATACAGCCGCAGACCAGCAGCAGGCTCCCGCCGATGCCGCACAGAGCACGAATCAGCTTATTCATCGCCGGATTCCTCCTCCGCTTCAGCATCCTCATCCGCAGCAGACGCCTCTGCTTCGGCGGGTTCCGGTTCTTCTTCCGTCCCGTCCGCTTCGTCAGGCGTCTCAGCCGGCTGCTCCTTCTCTGTATTCTTCTGGTTTTTGCCGGTGATGTATGCAAACACCGCAATGGCGATCAGCAGCAGCACACAGGCAATTATGCCGATCACCCGGATCGCGCTGTTCTTTTTCTCAGTTGCCTCGATCTCCTCCGCAGAAGCACCGGTATTCACGAATTCGAAGGCTCTGTTCTCGCCGCCGCTTCTTGCATACTGCTCTGCGCCGGTGCCGAGCTCACCGCCGATGACGAATTCGGTATTCATGTGCAGCTCGCCGTTTTCATCCAGCGTATAGCCGAATGCCTTTTCACCGATCTCCTCCACAGACTTCGGCAGCAGGATCTCAGCAAGATTTGTCTGCGCATAGGCCTGATTGCCGATCGTTTTGACGGTCTCCGGCAAGGTGACTTCCGAAATGGCAGTCGCGGCAAAAGTCGCAAAGCCGATGCTTTCCAGCTTCGACGGCAATGTGACCTCCGCCAGATTCGTGCAGCTGTTGAACACGAAATCCGCAAGCTCCGTCACGCCGTCCGGGATCACCACGGATTTCAGGCCGGGACAGTCCGAAAACGCCGCAATACCGATGCTTTTCAGAGAATCCGGCAGCGAAAGCGAGGTCATGGTTTCGCAGCACGCAAAGGCAACATCGCCGACGCCCGTGATACCGTCCGGAATGACGACATCCGTCGGCACCTTTCCGAGCGGATAGCGTTCCAGCACGGTGCCTTCGCCGCTGTACAGCACGCCGTCCTTCACCTCATAGACCGGATTGCCGCTCTCCACACGGTATTCGGTCAGCCGCTGGCAGTTGACAAAGGCATAGCTGCCGAGTGCGGTCAGCGTTGCAGGCAGCGTCACCGTCTGCAGATAATCCGCATTGACAAAGGCATTTTTGCCGAGCTGCACGACCGCCAGACCGTCCAGCTCCGACGGGATCTCCACATCCGTCTCCCTGCTGTTGAAGCTTTCGATGCAGGCGGCCTGTTCGCCGCTCCCGTCGGCAGC
>JAFPQL010000225.1 GCA_017414145.1 Oscillospiraceae bacterium
CTCGCTGACGACGATGCTGTCCGGAATCAGAACCTTGAGCTGCTGCTTTCTCGCACGCTCAAGCTCCAGTCTGCGCAGCTTTTCGGCCTCCGTCTCCCGCATCTTGCCGGACTTCTGCTGTCTGGCTCTCTGCTGGGACTTCTGTGTAATCTTCTGCTTTTTCGCAGGATTGCTGTCATGCTTGCCGCCTCTGCCCTGCGGTGCGATCTGCTCATAGCGCTCGTTGTACTTGTCGAGATCGACATAGCTGCCGCGTGTGTCGATCATATGGCGCTGCTGGCTGGGCTGCACCTCGGTCGTCGCTGCAAAATCCATCTCAATGACGGCACGCTCGCCGCGCTCCTGTGCCTTTGCGGGCTTCTTCGGAGCTTTCGGCTGACGCGGCTGCGGCGGCTGCGCCGGTGCTTTCTTCGGCTGCTCTGCCGCACGCGGCTGTGCAGGCTGTGCGGGCTGTGCAGGCTGCTGCTTTGCGGGCTGCGCGGGCTTTGCGGCCTGCTGCTTCGCGGCCTGTCTGGCTGCCTGCTGCTGTTGATTCTGTGCCTTTCTCGCGGCTTTTTCCGCCTGCTGGCGCTCATACATTGCGGCACGCTCTCTTGCGCGCTGCTCGGTCATTGCGGCCGTCAGGACACGCGGCTGTGCCGGCGTCTCCGCGGCGGGTGCTTCGGCAGCAGGTGCCGGTGCAGCGGGCTGTTCGGCAGTCTCCGCCGCAGGAACCGTCTCCGCTGCGGGCGCCGCAGGAACGGGCTGCTCCGGTGCCGGTGCAGGGGCAGAGACTTCCGCTGCGGCCGGTTTTGCCGGTGCGGCGGGCTGTTCCTTCTGCTTTTTCTCCGGCTTTGCGGCAGACTCCGTCTTCTTCGCTGTCGGACGCGCCGTTCTGGTCGGCTTTTTGGTTTCCTGCTGCGGCTCCGTCTGCGTGGCAGAACGGTCTGCAAAATACGCTTTGAAATCCTTGACTGCCCGCGCCTGAGACAGGCTTTCGAGCAGATAATTCATCTCCGTTTCATTGATTGAAGATGTCGCCTTTCTGGTTTTGTCGTCGAGCTGCTTGAGCCGGTCAATCAGCTCCTGCACCGGCAGATTCAGGTCCGCCGCGAAATCACTCAGCTTGACTTTCATTGTTGGCATTGGCAATACCCCCTTCGGTACATTCGGTTCACCGCAATGCGTCTGCATCGCGGACACAATCCTTTCATCAGGTCTCCAGCAGCGTCAGCAGCTTTTCGGCAAAGCCCTGCCCGCAGACGCCGAACACCGCCGTGCGCTTGCGGAAATAGCACTGCATTGCTTCCATCGGTTCCGGGAGCTTTCGGACGGGGATGTCCCCGCAGTGAAAGCGAACCTCCTTTTCGGTGCGCGGCGCAGTATCCGCCGCAAGCAGAATGCACTGCACTTTTCCGAGCTTCACCGCCTCCGTGACGGCATCAAATCCGAGCAGCAGATTTCCCGATCTGCGGCAGACAGTCAGCAGGGAGAACACGCGGTTCATCGCGGCATCAGCCATCGGTAACCGCCTCCTGCTCCGCCATCGCCGCCGCGAGTGCCGCATAAACATCCGCGCCGATCTGACAGGAAAACGCTTTTTCCAGCCGCCGCGCCTTCTGCGCCTTTTTCAGACATTCGGAACGCGGGCAGATATACGCGCCGCGGCCGGATTTCTTGCCGGTGGCATCGAGTACGGTGCCGCCGTCCGGCTGCCTGACGACACGGATCAGCTCCCGCTTCGGCTTCATTTCGCCGCAGCCGAGACACATCCGCATCGGAATTTTCTTCGGTGTCATCTCAACACCTCAGCTTTCTGTTCAGGCTTCACCGGCGGACAGCGCATCGTCATCCGCATCGGATTCCTCAGGCTGCAGATCCTCCGGATCGGGGATTTCCTTCTTGATGTCGATCTTGTAGCCGGTCAGCTTGGCCGCGAGCTTCGCGTTCTGACCCTTCTGACCGATTGCGAGCGACGCCTCCGCGTTCGGCACGACGACCTTTGCAGTCGGCGGCTCACTCTCCTCAATCGTCACAGACAGCACCTTTGCCGGTGCCAGTGCGTTGACAATGAATTCGACCGGATCCTCCGAATAACGGATGATGTCGATCTTTTCGCCGTGCAGTTCCTTGACCACAGCGGAAATTCTGGAGCTGCGCTCGCCGATGCAGGTGCCGACCGGATCGACATTCGGATCGTTCGAGCTGACCGCGACCTTGGAGCGGAAGCCCGCCTCGCGGGAGATTGCACGGATCTCGATTGTACCGTCGGCGATTTCGGGAATCGACTGCTCCAGCAGCCGCTCGACAAATCCGCGGTCCACACGGGAAATCCGGACAATCGGCTTCTTGGTGCGGTTTGCGATGGTGGTGACATAGACCTTGATGAGGTCGCCCTCGTGCAGCGGCTCATAGATGCGGGTCGGCTTGCCGTCGATGACCGTCTCGGAGAACAGCTGCTCGCTGCGGGAAAGGTACAGCTCGGTGTGGTCGTACTCGACCGTGACCGTTCCGCGTGCCGGATCGACCTGCGTGACGCGGACGGTGATGAGCTGATGCTCCTTGTCCTCAAACTTTTCCAGAATCTGCTCCCGGTTGATCTGGCGCAGATCGCCGCGGATGCTCTGCTTCGCAAACTGCGCGATGCTTCTGCCGAATTTCACCGGATCGAGCAGACACTCCACCAGATCGCCCAGCTCGCAGTCCGGGTCGTGAAGCCTTGCCTGCTCCAGGCTGACTTCGTAATCCGTCTTCGGCTCACCCTCGACGACGCTCTTTTTCATGTAGATATCGAACTTCCGCGTTGCGGGGTCAATTTCCACACGGATGTCGTCGTCCTCAGCGTAGGGATACGCCTTCTGCGCCGCTTTGAGCATTGCCGCGGAGATGCGCTCCACCAGCAGCGTCTGCTCGACGCTGTTCTCGCTGCCAAGTGCAGCCAGCGCCTCAAAGAACCCTTCGTTCATGACCTGTACTCCTCTCAATATCGCAATTTCCGCGCAGGGTCTGCCGCGGAATTGTCATTCAGCCTTGTTCCGCGCCGTCGTTTGCGCGGCGAACCTCATCCTCGTCGAAATCGGCGAGCCGGACAAACGCGATGCCGGCCAGCGGCAGGGACCGTTCGCCCTCTGCCGTCTCCAGCGTCACCTGCTCGCGGTCGCAGTGTCTGAGCGTGCCGGTCAGCTCCCGCGTGCCGTCTTCGAGCGGACGGATCATCCGCACCCGCACGGGGCTGCCCTCGCAGGCGTCAAAATGCGTCTCGCGGATCAGCTCGCGTTCCAGCCCTGCCGAGCCGACCTCCAGCGTATAGCTCTGCGGGATCGGGTCGAGCTCGTCGAGTGCCTTGCTGAGCGGTCTGGTGACCTGCTCGCAGTCTGTGATGTTGACGGGACGCTCCATGTGATCGAGCAGCACGCGCAGATACCACAGCGCGCCCTCCTTCTCAAATCGGACATCCCAGACGATCAGACCGAGCTCCTCCGCAATCGGCTGCACCAGCTCATAGATGCGGCTCTCGGTCCCGCCGAATTTTTTCAGCTTCATTTCATCGGTTCACCTGCCGCCCGCGCAATCGGGGCTTCCTTTCTTTCCGGTTCAGACGGAATCGCAGACCGCAAAACGAAAGACCGGAATTTGTTTCCGGTCTTTCATCATTCCATCTTTTGTACTGCTATACTATACCACATTTTCCGCAAAAATGCAAGCATTTTCCGTTATTCCGGCACGGTTTTCGGCACTTTGACCAACTGTCCGCCGCAAAAACCGCTGCATTTTGCCGTTTTACCGGTATCTGCCGTCTTATTCCTCGTCCGGCATATCCCAGTTGTGCCAGACATTCTGGACATCGTCGTCGTCCTCAAGATGTTCCAGCAGCAGACCCATTTTCTTGAGATGCTCCTCATCCGTCAGCGTGACATAGGTGCCGGGAACCTGCTCCTCCTCCGCGGAGACGATCAGGTAGCCCTTTGCGGTCAGACCCTCGCGCAGGTCGTGCAGCGCATCCGGCTGGCAGACGATCTCGATGCTGTCCTCGGAATAGGTCATATCGTCGCCGCCGAGCTCCATGACATC
>JAFPQL010000226.1 GCA_017414145.1 Oscillospiraceae bacterium
ACGGAATAGAGACAGCAGTCTCTGACGGGCTTTTTCATGAGCAGGCCGAGCGCCTTTGCATAGAGCCGCACCTGCTCGGTATAGGCTTCCAGCAGTGCCGCTTCATCCTTGCCGCTGTCCGTCTTGTAATCGACCAGCACAATGCCGTCCGGCTCCTCAAAGACCAGATCCATAATGCCGGACACCATGCCTTCGGTACCGTGATAAGCGGCGCCGAGCGGTGCCAGCGGCCCCGCAAGATGCAGGTCACTCAGGCGCACCGTGAACTTCCGCTCCCGCCAGACCGTCTTCGCGCCGAGGATCCGCTCATGCAGCTCCGAACGGAAAAATGACGCGATTTCGCTCTTCCGGACCGCGTCAGCCTGCCGCGGCGAGAGCCTTCCCTCCGCTGCCAGACGGTCAATCTCCGCCGGGACCTGCTCCGGTTCACAGCGCAGATCTGCATACTGCAAAAAGGCGTGAACCGCCGTGCCGCGCTCACTGCCGGTCAGGCCGTGCCGCTCGGTGACAAAATTCGGGCGGTGCAGCGGAACGGAAAAATCCTCCGCCTTTGCAAGCTCGGAGACACCGTACTTCGCCGGAAGCTCCGCTGCCGGGCTGTCATAACGCCATGCGCACTGCGCCCGCAGCCGCGCCAGAAGCACCGGATCGGGCTGCACGGGACCGGCCGGTTCCGCCGCGGGAGTCTCCGCTTCGCCTTCAGGCTCCTGCGGCCGCAGCACCGTGACTGACAGCATCGGCTGACTGCTGTCCGAGCCGCAGTCCAGCTCCAGCTCCCGCCGGAGCTGCTCGCAGGCGGGATTCCGGATCAGCGCCGCCATCAGCCAGTCGCGCATACAGCCCGCCCGTCCGGTCAGCAGATCGGTCTGTCCGCCGAAATACGCCTGCTCTGCCGCCAGCGGGGCCAACGAATTCCTGACATAGCTCGCAGAATACACAAGCGGCAGAATCAGATGCTCGCGGGCACGGGTCAGTGCCACATAGAGCAGGCGCAGCTCCTCACTGCGCATTTCCCGCCGGCTCCGCATGACAATCGCCGCAGAGGGCAGCGTCGCGCCGCCGGAGAAATTGCCCGGATCGTTCAGCCGGAACGCCAGTCCGAGCGACGGATGATACTGAACCGTCTTTTTCGCATCGTCGGCAGAAAAGGCGGTTTTCGTCCCGGCGAGCACCACAAAGGGCGCCTCCAGTCCCTTTGAACCGTGAATCGTCATCATCCGGACGGCATCGCCGCAGCCGGATGTCTGCTTGACGGCAAAATCGCGTTTTTTCGCCGTCATGGAATCCACATAGCGCAAAAATGCGGACAGATCGCCGCCGGCTTCCTCGGAAAAGCTGCGGGCGTGAACCGTCAGGGTGCGCAGATTGGTCTTTTTCTGCACGCTGTCCGGCAGCATCTGCGTCATGCCGATCAGGTCGGTCTGTTCACAGACACGGCGGATGATGCGGTCCGGCGTTTCCATCGCCGAGCAGAGCCGCATATCGGAGAGAAAGGCGAGAAACCGGTCAATCCGGTGCAGCAGCGCCGCGTCAAAATCTGCCGGCGGCTCCTTCTGCACGGCCAGCATCACCGTGAACAGCTCATGGCGGCGGTCAAATACGCGCAGCGCAGTCAGATCGTCCAGTGTAAAGCCAAAGAGCGGTGACAGCATGGCCGCCGCCGCGGACAGATCGAGCAGCGGATTGTCGATGACCCGCAGCAGATGCAGCAGCAGCGTGACTTCCGGTGCATCCAGCAGACCGCTCTCGCCCGCGCCGTTGACCGGAATACCGCGTACCCGCAGCGCCTCTGCATATTCGTTCATATGCGTTTTTGTCCGCAGCAGAATCATGAAATCGCCCGGCCGGCAGGGACGCTGTGCGCCGTCCAGCGCGGGGTCCGAAACCGCGGTCTGCTGCTTCAGATGCCATGCGATGCGCTCCGCCACGGCTGCCGGTTCATCGGCGGGGGCGTTCTGCGTACTCCGCAGGAGAATCAGCTCCGCCGGCCGCGCCTGCGGCGGGAAGGTCATCCCCTGCACGAGCGCCTGTGTGCTGTCATAGCGGATTTCACCGGTCTGCTCCGTCATCAGCATTGAGAACACATGGTTGACAAAGCCGACGACCTCGCCCGCACAGCGGAAATTATGCCGCAGCAGAATTTTGGTGTTCTTCGTGAGCCGGGGCGCTGTATAGTCCGCACTCTCTCTGAGGGCGCGGCTGAAATTTCCGGGATTGGCGTTCCGGAAGCGGTAAATGCACTGCTTG
>JAFPQL010000227.1 GCA_017414145.1 Oscillospiraceae bacterium
CGCTGCGCTCTCAGCCCCCCTCTCCCTTTAGGTCTTTCTCTCGCGCTCTCTTTTCCTGATTCCTCTTCCCCTAGTTGCTCGGCTTTCGTTTCTTGGCTGTTTGGGGTGTTGTTCTATCGGGGCGAAGTTCGTTTGCGCTTAGTTTTCGCCCGCGGCGGGCTTTAGGAGTTGGATGCCGGCACTGCCGGCCGCCGCGCTCCCCTTTCCCAATTCCCCTTCTCCTAGTTGCTCTGCTTTCGTTTCTTGGCTGCTTTTGTTTGTTGTTCTATTGGGGCGAAGTTCGTTTGCGCTTAGTTTTCGCCTGTGACGGGCTTTAGGAGTTGGCAGCGGGCACTGCCCGCCGGGGCTCCCCGCTCAACGCTCCGAGCAGAATTCCACCTTTTCTCCAGCCAGAATCAGATTGGTTGTCCGGACTGCACACATCTTCCCGCACATCGAGCAGGTGTGCCGGTCGGCGGGCGGCGTGCTTTCAAAGTATCTGCGTGCCTTTTCTCCGTCCACTGCAATCTCGAACATCCGTTCCCAGTCTACGGCGTGCCGCGCCTCTGCCATTTCATTGTCGCGCTCTCTGGCGTGCGGCACACCCTTTGCGATGTCCGCGGCGTGTGCGGCAATCCTGCTCGCAATGATGCCCTCCTTGACATCGCTGACATCCGGCAGCCGCAGATGCTCCGCCGGCGTGACATAGCACAGGAAGTCCGCACCGCTCGCCGCTGCAATCGCACCGCCGATTGCCGAGGTGATGTGGTCATATCCGGGGAAAATGTCCGTCACGAGCGGGCCGAGCACATAAAACGGCGCGTTGTGGCAGAGCCGCTTCTGGAGCGCCATGTTTGCCGCGATCTCGTTCATCGCCATATGTCCCGGACCCTCGACCATGACCTGCACATTTCTGTCCCACGCCCGCTGCGTGAGGTGTCCGAGCTCGATCAGCTCCGCAATCTGTCCCGCGTCGGTCGCGTCGTCGATGCAGCCCGGACGCAGCGCGTCGCCGAGGCTGATTGTCACATCGTACTCGTACAGGATGTCCAGCACCTTGTCGTAGAATTCGTAAAACGGATTCTCGTTGCCGGTCATCATCATCCACGCGAACAGCAGCGAACCGCCCCGCGAAACGATGTTCATTTTTCTGCCCTCGCGCCGGAACGACTCGACGGCACGGCGGTTGATGCCGGCGTGAATCGTCATGAAATCGACGCCCTCCTCCGCGTGCGCCCGCACGACCCGCAGGAAGTCCTCCGCGGTGATGTCCAGCAGATCCTTTTCCAGATAGCCGATGGCGTCATACATCGGGACCGTGCCGATCATCGCGGGGGAGCATTCGATGAGCTGTCTGCGGAAGGTGTTTGTTTTGCCGTAATTGCTCAGATCCATGATCGCTTCCGCGCCGAATTTGTGCGCAAGCGCAACCTTCTGCATTTCGATGTCATAGTCCTTCGCGTCGCCGGAGATGCCGAGGTTGACATTGATTTTCGTGCGCATCTTCGTGCCGATGCCTTCAGGCGAAATTGCCTTGTGCCGGACATTGCAGGGGATTGCGACCTCACCCTTTGCGACGAGCGCCCGCAGTTCCTCCGCGCTGATGAATTCCTTTTCGGCGACGGTCTGCATTTCCGGTGTAATGATGCCGGCCTTTGCGGCCTCCATTTGCGTGTGATACTGTTTCATTGTGTGTTTTCTTCCCTTTCCTTCATAAATTCACTTTGCAGGTCAAACATATGATTCATCGGGCCGGAGCCGTGTCCGAGCGAGAGCATGGCGCCCAGCGCACCGGAGAGATAGCGCTTCGCCAGAAGCACCGCCTCTGACACCGGAAAGCCCTTTGCGAGATTGGATGCGACGGCGGCAGAGAGTGTGCAGCCCGTCCCGTGGGTGTTCGGGTTGTCGATGCGTCTGCCGCGGAACCAGCGGATGCCGGAGCCGTCGCAGAGACAGTCGTCGGCATCGGAAATGCTGTGGCCGCCCTTCAGAAGCACCGCACAGCCGTATGCCGCGTGCAGTGCCGCCGCCGCCCGCTCCATGTCCGCCGCGGAGCGCACGGTCTGACCGGTCAGCACCTCCGCTTCGGGGATGTTTGGCGTGATGAGCTCGGCGAGCGGCATCAGATGTGCCGTCAGGACAGAGACCGCCTCCGCCGAAATAAGCCTTGCGCCGCTCGTGGCGACCATGACCGGATCCAGGACGATGTGTCTTGCGCGATGCTTCCGGAGTCCCTCCGCGGCGGCCAGAATCAGCGCGCCGGACGGAATCATGCCGATTTTCACCGCGTCCGGAACGATATCCGTGAAAATCTGATCGAGCTGCGCGGTCAGAAATGCCGGCGTGACCTCCAGAATGTCCGAGACGCCGCAGGTGTTCTGTGCGGTCAGGGCGGTCACCGCGCTCATGGCGTAGACGCCGTGCGCGGTCATGGTCTTGATGTCCGCCTGAATGCCCGCGCCGCCGCTGGAATCGCTCCCCGCGACAGTCAGTGCCGTTTTCATCGTACAGGCTCCTTTCCCTCTGATGTGCAGAGCTGTTCCGCGAGCGCCCGGAGCGTCCGGCAGCGCGCCGTGATGTCTTCCGCTGCGAAAACGGCTGAGACGAGCGCGAAGCCGGCAGCGCCGCAGCCGTTCAGCGTGCCGATGTTTTCCGCGGTGATGCCGCCGATCGCGCAGACCGGAACGGTCACGCTCCCCGCGATTTCCGCGAGCTGTGCCGCCGTGATGCGGACGGCGTTCTGCTTGGTCGGCGACGGAAAGACCGCCCCGACGCCGAGATAATCCGCGCCCGCCGCCTCGGCGCGCTGTGCCTGTCCGACGGTTTTGGCGGTCGCGCCGATGAGAAAGCCGCTGCCCGCCGCCTTCCGGATCTCCGGAACGGCGGTGTCCTCCTGTCCGACATGGACGCCGTCCGCGCCCGATTCCAGTGCGGCACGCCAGTCGTCGTTGACGATCAGCGGGGCGCCGTAGGCCGCACAGATTTCTTTGACGCGCCTTGCCTTATCGGTCAGCGCACGGGTGGAGAGCCCCTTTTCGCGGAGCTGTACCATCGTCACGCCGCCCCTTAAGGCGCTTTCGACCGCCGCGAAAAAGTCACGCTGCCCGATGCAGGCGCTGTCCGTCACGGCGTACAGCAGCAGATGTCTGCGGTCAAATTTCATAGAATTGCCTCCCTAAGCTGTGTCAGAAGTGCGGCGGGGTCGGGACTTGCCATGAATCCGCTCATGATGCAGGCGCCGGAAGCACCCGCGTCCCGCACGGCGGAGACCGTCTTTGGCGTGATGCCGCCGATCGCATAGACCGGCAGCGGGACGGCGCGGCAGATCTCGTGCAGAAAATCAAGCCCTCTGCCCGGCAGCCCCTTCTTGCAGTCCGTTGCGAAGATATGCCCCGCGACCAGATACGACGCCCCGCAGCGGTATGCCGTTTCCGCATCCGATACGGAATGGCAGGACGCGCCGATCTGCGAAAACGCCGCTTTTTCGGCATCGGGCATCGCCGTCAGCAGGGGCAGCGGCAGATGCAGTGCGGTCACGCCGGCCCTGATTGCGGCGGCGGCGAAGCTGTGCGCGATGACCGGTACGCCGCTGCGCACGCCGGCCGCCTGTACGCGGGTCAGCAAAGCGGCATAGTCCGCCGCATCCGCCTGCTTGTCCCGCAGGATGATGCCGTCGGGTCCTGCGGCGAGAATGCCGGAGAGCTGCGCTTCCAAACTGCCGCGGCAGCTCCCGCGGTCGGTGACGCAGAGAATCTTAAACATAGAGATAATCGTTCAGCACGGGCTGGAGCCCCTCTCCGGACATATCCTGATACATCTGGCGGAAGCTGCGGGCATCGGCAATCTCAAACTGCTCGTCGCCCTCCGTGCCGCACTCCTTTCCGGTGTACTTGCTCTCGTGGTCGCCGATGCCGGTGGACACGCCCGCCGAGATTTTGGTCGCGGCAATTTTCACGATGCCGTCGCGGAACCTCCGGTTTTCTCTCGACGAGACGGTGATGCCCGCAAAGGGCAGGAAGATCCGGTAGGCACAGAGAATCTGGCAGAGCTGCCGTTCCCCGACATCCTGCGGGTTGATTTTCCCGTTGTTGATGATCGGGCGCAGACGCGGGCAGGAGAGCGAAATCTCCGCCTGCGGATATTTCCGCTGCAAAAAGTACATATGCAGCGCACTGGCGAGGGCATCGTGCCGGAATTCGGACAGCCCCAGCAGCGCCGAGCCCGCGACCCCGCGCATTCCGCCCATC
>JAFPQL010000228.1 GCA_017414145.1 Oscillospiraceae bacterium
GCTGAAAAGCCGCCGCCGGACGCTGACGCAGACGGTCACCTTCCCGTACTACGAAAACCGTCTGGCCGGCGATTACGACGGCGACGGCGAGATCACGGCATACGATGCGACGCAGGTGCTCTGCGAATTCACCTTCCATATGATCGGACTTGAGAATGACCCGCCCTGCACCGCGGAGCAGTATTTTGCCTGCGATATGGACGGCAACGGGATTCTGCAGGCGTCTGACGCCTCGACGATTCTGACTTATTTCACGCTCCGGATTTCCGGCTTTGATCCGGACTGGGACATGGCGATGTATCCGTAAGGAGGCTACGAAATGTCTGAGATTCGCAGAGCGCGGCAGGAGGATATTCCGGGCATCATCCGGCTGCTGTATCAGGTGGATATGGTGCATCACAACGGCCGGCCGGATCTGTTCCGCGGCCCCGCAACAAAATACAATTCTGACGAGCTGACCGGCATCCTCGCCGATGAGCAGACGCCTGTTTTCGTCTTTCTGGACGACAGCGGCCATGTGTGCGGGCACGCCTTCTGCATCTTTCAGCAGCATCTGAACGATCCGGTTCTGACGGATATCCGCACGCTGTATATCGACGACATCTGTGTTGATGAGGCCTGCCGGCGCCGCGGAATCGGCGAACAGCTTTACCGGACGGTGCTGGATTTTGCGCGGGCGTCCGGCTGCTATAATGTCACACTGAATGTCTGGGCGTGCAATCCTGCTGCACAGGCATTTTATGAAAAATGCGGCATGAAGCCGCAGAAGACCGGAATGGAAACCATTCTGTAAGGGAGGAAAAACACGATGGCAGACCGCAATATCAACCAAGGAAACGGCATTTACGACTGGTCGAAGGCCTATGTCGCCGTGCCGCGGTTTTATCAGGATCAGAACGGTCAGGTCTTCGGCGTGCTGGCGGTCAACGAGGGGATTGAGACGATTCTTCCGCTGGCGCCGCATGAGCGCTACAAGGACGGCGGCCGGATGATTACGCGCTGGAGGCTGGTGCTTTACAGCAAGACGCAGCAGCGCATCATCGGTGACGCGGATTTTTACGACGCGATGAAATGCCTTTCCAACGGTTATTTTCTGGACGGAAACGATGAAAAGGTGCTGGTGCGGGCGCTTTCGCTGACGGAGCTGGACGCGCTGCTGCGCCGCTGCGGGATTTCGGACGCGCACTGAAACCCGTCATAGGGAAAGGACAGCGGATATGACATTACTCGGAAACATCATCTGGCTGCTGTGCGGCGGACTGATTTCCGGTCTGGGCTGGTGCATTGCGGGGCTGCTGTGGAGCCTGACAATCATCGGCATACCGGTCGGGAAGCAGTGCTTCAAGCTGGCGGCACTGACACTGAGCCCGTTCGGCAAGGAGATTGTGGATGAAGGCGGCGGCGTTTCGTGTCTTCTGAATCTGATCTGGCTGCTGATTCCGGGTCTGGAGATGGCGGCGACACATTTTGTATTCGGGCTGCTGCTGTGTCTGACGGTGGTCGGAATTCCGTTCGGGCAGCAGCAATTCAAGCTGGCATGGCTGTCGCTGGCGCCGTTCGGCAAGCGTATTGTGCCGGTGGAGCGATAAGCGGGGAGTCCCCGCCGCACAGAAAAAACGGCTGTACGATTCTGTACAGCCGTTTCCTTTTGGTAAAAAGTGCCGGTCAATTATGCTGCGCGGTTCAGCAGCTTCATGAGCTGAGACTTCTTTCTTGCAGCATTGTTCTTGTGCAGCAGACCCTTTGCGCAAGCCTGATCGACGCGCTTGATCGCGTAACGGATCACAGCCTCGCGGTCGGTACCGCCGACATATGCCTTCTTGATCGCGGTCTTGAGGGCAGAACGGGTAGCCTTATTGCGTGCTGCGCGTGCACGGTTGATCTTGTCTCTCTTTTCGGGAGTCGGGCGCTTCTTCGGCGCGGTGCTCTTTGCGTTTGCCATAATGGTTCTCCTTTTCCTGATATGCGGCAAAATCCCGCATTCAAAAAATAATAGAATATTTCCGGCGAAGCGGCATATGTTAAGCAGGGACAATTATGGCGGGATCGCCCCTTCATCGCGGGTGGGGACCGCTGTATAAATGCTGCCAGACCAGAGTTATTACTATTTTATCATATTCCGGCGAAAAATGCAATAGGCAAAAAGAAAATATTTGCGGCGGATTTTCCCGCGTTTTCAGCAATTTGCACAACAGCGGACAGCCCGCTGGAAAGGAGCGGCCAGAGATGCAGAACCGGACAGATCTTGCACTGGAACAGACGGGAGGACGCGAACGGGAAGGCATCACGCTGACAAGACGCGGACAGGCCTTCCGCATCACAGAGCTTATCATCGACAGCGATGCGCACGGCGCGGCGATCGGGCGCGGCAAGGGCCGTTACCTGACGCTGGAACTGCCAGAGGGCGCCCACGCAGCAGAGCAGGCGCAGGCGGAGGAGCTTGCCGCCGAACTGCGCGGATTTCTGCCGGACGGCGCCGCGCTGATTGCCGGACTCGGAAACGCCGACATTACGCCGGATGCGCTCGGTCCGCAGGCCGCTTCCCATATTCTGGCGACCAGACATCTGCGCAGGGAGCTGGCGGATGACGATCCGGATACTGAATTTTTCCGGAGAATGCGGCAGGTCAGCGTGCTGGCAAACGGCGTGCTCGGTCAGACGGGCATCGAGACAGCGGAGCTGATTCAGGCGCTGCACGAGACGGTTTCGCCGGCATTTGTCATTGCGATTGACGCGCTGGCCTGCTCCGATCTCTCGCGGCTCGGTACAACGGTGCAGATTTCCGATGCGGGGATTTCACCGGGCAGCGGCGTCCAGAATCGCCGTGCGGAGCTGAGTGCGCGCACGCTCGGTGTTCCGGTGATTGCGGTCGGCGTCCCGACAGTGGTCGATCTGCACACAATCGTGCGCGGGGCATCGGAAATACCGCCCGACCTCTCCGCGCTGCCGAATATGATGGTCACGCCGCGGGACATTGACCGGCTGCTGCACCGCATGGCACGGCTGATTGCCCTGAGCGTCAACCTTGCGCTGCACCCGCAGCTCAGCTTTGCGGACGCGGAAGCGCTCGGCTGAAGTCAGAAGTTTCCTGTCGCAATCTGCGGGAAACTGCATATACTAGGAGCAAGCGATCCCCCGCGCTCCGCAGGGAACAGGGAGTGACGGCAGAGCTCTGCGCGTCCGAAGAACAGCTCCCGGTTCGGGAGCTGGGCGTTTGCTTTGAAGATAAAGGCGCACCGCAGGGGAATCTGCGGTGCGCTGCTGTGTCTGCGGTTACATCGGCTGAACCGGCTCGGAATACGGCTCGAACCGGAGCATTTCCGGGTCAATTTCCAGTTCCTCCAGACGCGATTTCAGCTCTGACTCCTTCTCTGCATCGGGGCAGCTCACGAGAACGCAGTTTTCCGCCTGTGAAACGCCCGCGGAGGTGATGCAGTCGGCTGCCTTTTCGTTCAGGATGTCCGCACAGCGGCAGAGTGCGCTGTATGAATATGCGGTGCCGGATGTTGTCTGTTCGGTTTTGTCTGCGGCGGAGGTCACAGTCGTCTGTTCGGTTTTGGGTGCTGCTGCGGTTGTTGTCTGTTCTGCCGTGCTGCGCTGCGTCAGAGCCGTTGTGTCCGGCTGCGGCGTGCTGCCGGCAGCTGGATTGCACGCAGTCAGGCAGAAACAGGCCGCGGCCGCGAGCAAAAATGCAATGGTGTTAGTGCGTTTCATAGAAGACATCCTTTCCAGGTGTTGATGTCAGTCGTGACTGCTGAAATACCGCCCAAAGCGCCGATCATATTTGTGAACTTGCAGGATGCGGTTATTTCTCCGGCAGAACATCCGCCCAAGTGAGATCGTCAAAGCCGGCATTGTATTTGAGGTTGGTGTAGGTGAGGATGCAGGTGGCATCAAAGGCGGTCAGCACGCCGTCGCCGTCCACATCCGCGGTTTGTTCCTGTGCGGGGGACAGCGTGCGCTCCTCCGGCTCGTAGTCCATGACCGTGGCTTCGTTGAAGCCGGTCAGTGCCAGCGAGGCGTCAAACGCCGTCACCTTGCCGTCGCCGTCCACATCGCCTGTTTCTGCAGAAACGATCGGGCGCAGGACGGCGGAAATCGCGTCAAAGCGGAGGTCATCGGAAATCATCGCCTGCTTGCTGTTCTCGTCCTCCGCATCCACATATGCGGTTTTCTGCTCTGTAATGTATAGGAGTGCCGGTGCTTCGATGCGCGGGTCATTGAGCAGTGCGCAGATGTATTTTGCATCCCGTACGCCGCCCGTAATCCACAGACCGCTCTGCTTCAGATCGTCCGGCACAAACGGTGTGCAGTCGTCATAATGCTCAGTGCCGGGCAGAACAGCGGCAAACGCCTCCATGTCCTGCACCTGCGACTGGTCTTTGCTGATCCAGCCGTCCGTACCGGTCAGGGTATAGCCGCCGATCTCCGCGCCCTCCGGTGTGCCGGTTCCGTTCCATCTGAACGCCAGACCGTAGAGCAGGTTTTGGGTGTAAGTGCCGGCAGGATCGCCGTTCTTTCCGTTCTTCACTGCTTCTTCGTCGATGTTCCATTCCTCAAACTGCTGGGGAATGAGAATCTGTTTGGTGACTGCATTGCCGTCAATGTCTCCGCGCCGGTAGACGACCGTTCGCTCCGGCAGATCCATCTGTGCATCATCGCGGTCGTCAAAGAGTTGTGTAATAATATAATCAAAGCTCAGGTTCTTTACGATCTCGGAATCCAGCATCGTCCGGAAACCGGCAAAGTAGTCCGAATACCGGTCGTTGTTCAGGTACATCTTCCATGCTCCGGTCAGTTCGTCTTTTCGGATTGAAGCGACATCAAGCGAAGGGAAATCCTCCGGTACCGGTGTGCGGTCGCACTGAAAACAATAGGAATAATCATACGCATATCCGCCATCATAATGATTGGCATGATCATCTGTGCGATACGCATACTGCGCGTCAATGCTTTCCGTCTGCGGGAAGCTTTTCAGGCATTCTTCAAGGAGAATGCCCATATTGGCCATTACATCATACCCGTATTCAGCGGGCTTGAATGTACAGTGAAGCTCCTGATCGCGATAGCTTGTATCACGGAGCATCTCCGCCCATTTTTCCAGTACCTCTTCCTCTTTCGGGACATTGTCACCGCTGAAGGTAATACGGTACGGACCTGTCCGGAAATACTGGATTGTATAGGGATGCTCCGGTGTCAGAACCTGCGCATTGCCGCTCCTTGTTCGGAGCAGGAAGCAGTCCTGAAGCGTCACATTTTCCCAGCCTGCAAC
>JAFPQL010000229.1 GCA_017414145.1 Oscillospiraceae bacterium
ACATGAAAAACGATTCCGGACCGAAGCGGCAGGAAATGTGGTCGGAGACAAAGCGGCCGGATGCGGCGATGCTGCCGCAGGAGAATGAGCTGAAATTTGTGGATCCGCTGGAATCCGGCTACGAACAGCCGAATGAAGATGCGGCGGTCAAAATCGGGATATACTCTGCGGTGATGGGCGTGACATCGGTTCTGACCAGTGTGATTCCGAAGCTGGGAATTCCGCTTGCGGTGATTGCGATCCTGTCGGGCGTTTTTGCATACGGCCGGACGGAGAATCGGAAGATGGCGAAAATCGGCATTCTGACCGGAATCATCGGGGCAGTGATCGGGATCGGGATTCTGTTGTTCCCGATGCTGCTGAAGCTGTTTCAGGGCGTTGCGGGCGAACGGCTGAAAGAGCCGGTCGAGTGAAAGCAGGGGCGGCGTCCCGCGATGTATCCGCCGCAGACACATGAGATGCAAAATGAGGGCACCCCGTTTTCCGGGATGCCCTCTTGTGTTTACGGCTTTATTCAAAGGTCGGCTCCAGCAGTGCGTAGTCACCGTCCTCGCGGCGGTATACGACATTGATGCTGCCGTTCTCTGCATTTGTGAACAGGAAGAACGAGTGGCCGAGCATATTCATCTGCAAAATTGCCTCCTCCACATTCATCGGATACATCCGGAAGGACTTCCGGCGAATGACATGATACTCGGTCTGCTCCTCCACTGCGTCGGTGAATGCCTCCGCACTGAGCGCGCCCTCCTTGATGCGCTTGCCGAGCTTGGTTTTGTTCCGGCGGATCTTGCGGATGATCTTGTCGATTGCGGCGTCCAGCGCGTCGTTTTTGTCAGCGGCGCTCTGCTCGGCACGATAGATCATGCTCCCTGCGCGGACCGTCAGTTCACAGACGACCTGACCGCGCAGCTCTGTCAGCGTGATTTTCGCTTCTGCTTCGTCCTCAAAGAACTTGTCAAGCTTCTGATTGAGCCGCTTTTCCGCATATTCGGAAAAGCTCGGAGCGATCTGAATCTTTTTCGCCATAATGTTCAGTTTCTTCATGTGCAATCCTCCTCTTATCCGGCAGCCGCGGGATGCGGTGTCCGGTTCGGTATCTATATTATAGCACAAATCAATAGAATTTGTCAAGCGCTTTTTGAATTATTGTGTGAAATTGCTGTGAACATTCTGCGAAAAGCAGCGGAATGCCGCCTCTGCACCGGCTGTACGCCGATTACGGCAGCGGCGCTGTCAGCCCGGAATTGCAGAAGTCGTCGTAATAAAACCGCACCTCCGTCCGGAAGCCCGTTTCATCCGCCGTGATGAGAATGCGGTCGGCACGCGCCGTCAGACTGCCGCAGCGGATCAGGTCGCCGATGTCCTCAAAGCAGCAGCCCTCGTAGACAACGGATTTTGCATACAGCCGCCGGTTTCCCATGGCGATGCGGAATTCCAGCGCGCCCATCGGACGGTCGGCGTACTGCTTGTCAAACTGAATCTGCTTAACGCGCACGATATTCCGGCGCGCCGCTTCCGGATTGTCCATGATGAAGCGGCCGGGTGTCCCGTCGATCTCCGCCATTTCGATCCGGCTGACGATGCCGCCGGTCTCTGTGTGGTCGCCGGTCCGCAGAATGCGGCGCTCCGGCAGAATGATCGGCTCGGTGCCGGTCTGCGGCGAGACACAGAGCAGGTCGGGCGTCCGCAGATACGGGAAGGTGCGCGACCGTTTGTAGCTGTAGGCGATCACGGCGTCCCACAGGGCGGTGTTTTCCCGCACATAGATGTACGCGATCGGATCCGGCACCTGCTCGTAGGTCATGTGCGGCAGATGATAGGCGGTCATGAGCGAGATGAGCGTGACATCCGAGTGAACGCCCGGTACAAGCTGATTCTGCACGAGTGCAGCGGAATAGCTGCGGGAATGCACCGAAAGAATATGCTGCCCGTTTTCATACCGCAGCGCCGCCTCCCGCACCAGACCGGAGTGCAGAAGTCTGCCGTCCAGCGTCAGCGTGACATCGAGCGGCAGGGGACAGTCCGCCTCGGCGGCAAATTCCGCGTGCAGCACGGAAAACGGCTGATACCGGTCCCGCAGAAACGAAAGCCGCAGGCAGCGCGTCAGGGTGACGGTCTGACCGCTTGTCTGCCATGAAAGCGCCGCCCTCATGCGGATTCCTCCTCTGCGGCAACCGGCATTCCGGTCAGTGTGAGCGTACAGACCGCCGTCTGCGGGGCATTGCTTTTCAGCGAACAGCCCGTCAGACGCATCCGCGAGAAATTGCAGCCCGCTAACCGGAAGCTGAACGCGGTTTCGCCCGTCATCAGCGAATGCAGCGCGGTCAGCAGTGTGCCGGCGGCCGATTCGGCGAGCATTGCGCGGCCGGAGAGCTCCAGCGTGCAGATGCCCTCCGGCAGAACCCTGCAGAGCGTACTGCCGTCGGCACAGAGCCGTCTGCGGACTGCTCTGCTGTACTGCACCTGAAACTGCTCCGCTTCAAATTCAACGGAGCCGAGTGTCAGATGCCGGTCGGGCTGCTCCGTCAGCAGCCGGAACACATCACTCATGCGGACACCCCCGTTCCCGATGCCGGCAGCGGGGTCCGCGTGACGGCGGCAGCAATCTGTACCTGCGCTTCGCGCACACAGCGGTCGAGCGTCTTGTCGTAGAACGCGTCACCGAGCGACGCCGATGTCATTGCCAGACCCATGCTGAGCAGGATCGGCAGAACGGTCAGCTCCCAGCAGATGCTGAGGCGTTCCGGATCGTCGCCGGTGCGGCAGTGAAAGCGCAGACGGAGCGTCAGCTCGCCGGGAACTGCTGCGCCGTCCGCAAAGGGCAGCGGCGGCGTATGGCGGAGCCCGGAAATGCCCGCTGTCACAAACATCGCGTCGGCGGGAACCGGCCGGAGCCTCAGCTTGTATTCCGGCAGTGCGGTGAGTCCCGCTGACGACAGTCTGTCGGTGACGCTTGTCAGGAAGGTTTCAAGATATGCCATGTCATCACCTCATCCGATGCCGGAAAACACGAAATTCCGGTCTGTCAGCAGGTCGGCGGCAGCGGCGCGGTAGGCGGACACCAGCCGTTCCGCAAACCCGCAGGGCTGCGTATCGTCGCGGGCACGCGGCACACTGCCCGCATAGGTCGGCGAGACGGCACTCTGCGCCGCGATGAGCTGACGGTACCGCAGATTTGCCACTGCCGCGGTGTAGTAGCAGAGGCGGATGTCATTCCGGTCGGCGCCGGGGCGGAGCTCCTGCCGGACCTCATCGGCGGCGGCATCGAGCAGCGCCTGCCACGGTGCGGCGTCCTGCTGCATGGAAAAGAGCAGAAAGAGCCGGACGGTTCTGGCGCGGAAGCTGTCCTCCTGCATGGGAATCCCTCCTCCTTATCGGTTTGTGCGGAACGGGTCGTTTTCCCTGCCGGACGGCGCCGTTTCCGCGGACTGCTGCGGCGTGAGCTGTGTGCTGCCTGCCTGTACGCGCCCGGCGCTCAGCGAATCCCGCAGCGTGCGCAGCTCTCTGAGGTCGAGGTGCATTGCGGTGCGGGCGAGTGCCTTTGCGCAGGCAGAGTCTCCCTGCTGTCCGCAGAGGCGCACGACCTCGCGGCGGAGATCGTCGGTCATGTCGTCCAGCAGGCTGCTCATCTCCAGCAGCTCGCGGCGCATCGCGTCCTTTTCGCAGTCTCTGCGGCCGCCCATCGTCTTGGTCACGCCCGCGCCGCGCTGGGCAGGCACCGCGACAAAGCTCCACTCGTAGACATCGGTGATGCCGTCGAGTGTCGTGAAGCAGGTCGTGCCGGCATACTGTCTGCCCTTGCGGTGACCGCAGTTCTGTCTGAGGCGGTTTGCGCCGCAGATGCTGCAGGTCTGCCGCGAGACGGCGCAGGAGATGCTGACCTCCTTCTTGATGCCCGCGTCAATTTCACGGATGAGGTCGGCATTCCCCTCGGTGCGCACCATGTAGGCGTTTGCCCGCAGGAAGCGGTAGGGCTTGCCGGCACGGGTTGTGCGGACGGGATCGGTGCAGACCTCCGTGCGGAAGATCCGCGCCGCCTGATTGCCGGATTTCGGGTTGTGGTCGAAGATGCCCGTCACGCCGACGAACCGCTTTTGCAGTTCCTCCAGCGCGGCATCGGAGAAGCAGTCGCCGTCGCGGTCGATCTCGTTGTCGCAGAGAATCAGGTCAAAGAGGTACACCTCGTCCGCGGTGAGCGCCCTGCGCGTGAACTGGTTGACCGCATCGAGAAGCTGATCGGTATGTTCTGCCATATGAATTCCTCCCTTTTTTCAGAATCCGCTTCTTGCGCATCCGGAGCGGAATTTCCGGATGCGCAGAGCGGAAAACAGTGCGGGTTCCGGCGCGGATTGCCCGCGCCGCCGCAGATCAGGTGTTCCAGTCGAGGACGGCAGCCGCGCCGCTCATCAGCGGCTGGAAGCCGATCCGGACGGTGACGGCGATGCGGTCGAGCTGGCAGTCGATCAGGCGGTCGGTTTCCAGCAGGACATCCGAGCCCATGATCGCCTCCATCGCAAAATCCTTTGAAATGCCGATGACGGTCTTGTCGCTGAGCGAGCTGTCCTTGAGCAGCTTTGCGCCGAACGGCAGACGCACGGTGCCGGACGCATCCAGCGTGCGGTCGCGCATTTCCGTCATGGCGAGGATTGCCGCGACATTCTTCGGGGAGGCGATGACAGTCGTCATGTCGTAGTCGGAGAACTTGCCGAAGAGCGCCGCAAGATCGGCATATGCCAGCGTGCTGCCGATCAGCGTGAAGCTCGTCACGGAAGCCTTGATCTTAGCGAGGGCCTTTGACGCGGCTGCGCCTGCGATCTTTCTGCCGACGGCGCGGAGCATGACGGCGAAGACATCAATGCGCTGCTGGCGCACCGTCTCGTAGGACGCGGTGACCAGTCTGCCGAATTTTTCAAGCGCGACCGGCGTGCTGTCCTCGGTGACGGCGGTCTTTTTGAGGGCGGCGCCTTCCGCCGTGACCGTCGAATAGCTGCCGTCTGTTTCATCGACGGCAAAGCCCTTTGCGCTGGTGCCGTTGACCTTCGATACCGCAGCGGTCAGCTCCGGCAGCAGGGATTCCTCCATGCCGCGCTTGACGGCTCTGCGGACAAATTCCGGAAACAGCACCGCGCTCTCGGTTGTCGTGAAGAACTTTTCGATCTTATCGCAGTCCGGGCCGCTGACGCGGATGCCGAAGCGCTTGAGCTGCCGCTCATAGGCATCGAGCCCTGCCAGCTCCGTGCCGGCGTACTGCGCAGAGGGGTCCATGCTCTCAAGCGCCTGCGAAAAGCTCTGGTTTGCGAGATGATACATCCCTTTTTCGAGTTTCAGCGTATCGTACATATCGGAACTTCCTTTCTCACAGTCATGATTCCGGACGGGCAGCCTCCGCCGCGGCATTTCTGAGCTCAATTTCGCGTGCCTGCGCATTTTTGAGCCTTGCCTCGGCGAGCTCCGTCTCATCCTGAAGGTTGATGCTGTCCCACACGACCTCCGGCTCCGCCGCAAATCCCGCGGCAAACAGCACCGCAGTGCCGATCCGCCGCAGCAGCGGGGTCAGAATGCGTCGGAAATACTCCAGCTCGGAGGTGAGGATATCCGCCTGCTGGGTGGACATCCGCTCGGTCGTCGCCCACGAGAAGCCGAGCAGAAAGGGCGGAATCGACAGCTTGGAGATGATCTGCTCCAGCAGCTGCCGGACGGGGACATTCGTGTCAAAGAGCTGGTTTTCCGCACCGATGACCTTGATGTCCACATCCCCGACGGCGACGAAGTCCTGCACCTCGCCGTACTTTGCGGCGTTGATGCCCTCCTTCCATGCGGCGGCGATTTCGCCGGCGTGCTCCTTCGCAAATCCGGCGGCATCGCGGTCGGGACGGTAGGTTACGGCATAGCGGACATTGCCGGCGCGCTCGTAATTCTGTCCGATGCAGGAAAAGATCTTCAGCAGAATTTCGGAGACGGCGGGGAGTCCGCGCAGAACCGAGACACCGCAGACGGCGCCTGCGGGCGGGTCCAGTGCCGCAAAGAGAATGCGCTCGGGGTGGGGCAGAGGCTTTGTGAGCCCTTCTGCGGTGCGGAGGGAAAAGCTGCACCGGTCGGGTGCCTCCGGCGTCACGGCAAGCACCGCGGGATGCGCCGTCATCAGGGCGGCCGGCACACCCGCCTCATCGGTCAGCAGCTCGCCGGCGGCGTTGCCGTAGGTCAGCAGACTGTCGAGCATCCGGTCGGCAAAGAGCTGGAGCGAACAGCCCGAAGCATTGACCGGAACACCGGCGCAGAAGCGGTCGAGGACGGCCTGCGCCTCCGGCTCGCTTTCCGGCACCGTCAGCCGGAAGCCGCCGGTCAGCCGGACAATTTTGCGGATGGCCGCATCAATGACCGGAACGGCACTGCGCAGGGCGTCATAGAGCCGCCATTCAGTCAGCGGGTTCTCCTGCGGCGCACCGAAGGGCAGATGCTGCGGCGCCGCACGGACGGCCGTTGTGAACGGCGGATGATCGGCAGCCCGCCTGCGCCGCCGGAACAGAGAAATACCCAAGAAATCACACTCCTTTTTTTCGGATGAAACCGGGCGTCACCGCCGCACGGAGAGGGCAAAGCAGCCGCCGTGCGGTGCATCGACGACGGTCGTGACGAAGTAGCGGATATCGTCCATCGCGTGGTCGTTTTCCTTGACGGGGGCGTCGTGCTGTGCGCGGGAATCCCACTGATAGAGGGAAAACTCGCGGATCGCGTCCGTACAGCAGGGCGCGATGCGGATTTCGCCGCTGCGCAGGGCGTCCGCCGTGCGGTGAATGCCGGCGAGCACATCGTTTTTCGCCGGGATGACACGGAATTTCCCGTGCCTGCGGATGCAGGCGATGAAGCTTGCGGCAGACGGATCGACGACGACCGTGTCGATCGGGCGGTCGCCCGCCAGATTGCAGAGCGTCCGGTAATGCTCCTCGTCCGTGCGGGGCAGACCGCTGCGGCGCGCATCGTAGTAGTCCTCGGCAATGCGGTACCAGCAGCCGCGGCAGAGTCCCCAGAGCCCGAAGGAGCAGGGGTTCATCGTACCGTAGTCGCAGGAAACGGCATAGCGTTCGGGCGGAGCGGGCGGTTCGGCGACATGGCGCTTCTCGTCAAACATCGGATAGCAGAGCCCGTTTGCGGCAGCCCAGATGCCTCTGACATAGCGGTCGTAAAAGGCGCCGGTGTAGAGCCGCTCATAGCGGGCGCGCACCGCCGGGGACAGCGAGGGATTGTCATCCATTGTGAAGTGCAGGTACAGCGCGTGCTTCTGTGCCGCCTGCAAAATCCACTCGCGGTAAAACCAGTGCGAGGGCTTGTCCGGATTGCAGGAAAACCACAGCTTTGCGCCGGCGACCGAGCAGCGGGCGAGTGCCTGTTCGACAAAGGAACGCGGCATCAGCGCGACCTCATCGAGCAGGACGCCGGCGAGCGTGATGCCCTGAATCAGCGGGGCGGACGCCTCATCCTTGCCGCCGAAGAGGTAAAACCGGTTTTCATGTCCCTGAAAGCGGATGTCGAGATAATTCCGGCTGACCTTTTCCGTGATGTCAAATCCGAGCGGGGCAAGCAGCGCTGTCAGCGGCCGGACGAGGTTGCGCCGCACACCGGTGACGGTTCTTCCGCAGAGCGCAAAGCTCTGTCCGTGAAACCGGCACGACGCCCAGAGCACAAAGCCGAGCGAGAGCGCCGTCGTTTTGCCGGAACGCACCGCGCCGTCGCAGATGACCGCGTCAAGCCGTCGGGTCTTCGGCAGATGCCACCAGCTCATCGCAGTCCGCTGCTTCGCCGAAAACGGCACCGGCATCGGAACCTGTGTCATGCTCCGCCTCCTCTCCGGCGCAGCCGAACGCGGAAAGCACCGCCGCGGCCGCCGCCTGTGAATCCGCCGCCGACGCGCATTCGAGCAGACGCTCCAGCGCCCGCTGCCGGTCAAAGAGCTTGACCTCGACGCCGCCGTTTTTGTCCCGCCGGATCTCCGAGACCGCGTAGAGGTCGAGCGCGTTCAGCCGGTCCTCGTCGGGCAGCTCCTCGGCGAAGGCGAGCTGTACGGCGTCGTTTGTCCGTCCGAAGGCCAGTCGGGTCAGTCCTGCCAGAACGAGCTGCCGCACGGGGACAGGCGGTGTCCCTGCCGCGGCGAGATACTGCCGGCAAACGGGCTGCGAGAGCAGACGCACGGCGGCGTCCGCGGCCTCCTGCGGCGGATATCCCGCCCGGACCGCTGCTTCGTAGGGGTTTCCCAGCACGGCGTACCACCTGCAAAATGCGCGTTTGCGGGCAGCCGTGCCGGCGGGGTTCTGATTTGCCATGATGAACCGCCTTTCCGGGGCATCCGCTGCAGCCGGATGCCGCCTGATGGATTGTCCGCCGCCCGGGGAGAGCACAGGCAGCGTACATAAACAGTCCCTTTTCGGCCAAAAGTTGCACGCTTTCGTGCAACTCTGACAAAGCTGTAACCTTTTTTCTGCCTTCTGCACAGATTCAGATGCAGAACGGATGTTCTCTTTTGTGCAGTTTTCCGGTGCGCTGCTTCTGCATTTCCGAAAGCGCTCCGGCAGAGAAACCGTATCCGGCAGAGCGCTTCTCTCGGCTTGTGTTTTACGCCATATTATGCTATAAGCGGGGAGCCCCCGCCGGCAATTCCTAAAGTTCTCCGGCAGAGAAACCGTATCCGCAGAGCGCTTCTCTCGGCTTGTGTTTTACGCCATATTATGCTATAATAATATGGATGCGTAGGCTTCCGGATCATGGATCGGAACGGAAGCAGAAAAAATTGTATCCGATGTAATCTGTTCCGCGTTTTTGTTGTCTATCAGGTTGAACGCACCGAAGTATGAATGCGGAAAATCAGGGAAAGAGGGTACATTCAAATGAAAATGAACCGAACAATTTCTGTGCTGGCAGCGGCATTGCTTCTGCTGACCGGCTGTGCGGACAGCAGCTCCGTCACGACAACGGAGCAGACCGGTACGGAGCCGGCAGGCAGCGTGACTGCCGAGCTTACCGGCACGACCGCGAATGAAGCTGAGACGGATGCGGACAGCACGCGCAGCACCGCGCCGGAGCAGGAGATGCGCAACGATGCCGCGCAGGACGCGACCGGCACGCAGGCTTCGGCCGGCACGCAGGAGATCAGCGGCGGGGTACAGCAGAGCAGCACATCCGCAGCGTCTGTGACAACGGCCGGAAACGGCGGCAGACAGCAGAATGCCGGCAGCGTGACCACAGCGTCCGTGTCGCAGAAAAAGTCGCTGGTCCGCGATCTGACCGGCGTTTCCATGCCGGGCGAAGTCCGCTCGGCGTTTGACGCTGGCAGCGGGAGCATGGCAGTCTGCTGCGGGCAGGGCGACGGCGTACTGACCGCATATGTGATCGACACGGCATCCGGCAAATCCGTCCGTTCGTTCAGACTGACGAACAGCATGGAGGAGCCTTCCGGCGTCACAAAGCAGCATGAGCTTGTGACCGCGGAGTGCATCATGGACGACAACGGGATTCAGGGCACGATGCTGCGGTTTTACGACCTCTCGAACGGCAGGAGCCGGCAGGTCAGCGCGCTCTGCAAAGACTATCTGACGGTACACTGTGATCCGGGGTCGGACACGGTTCTCGGCATCGGGCGGCAAGTCTATACAATCGGCAGGGACGGCAGTCTGCGCCTGCTGGCGGAGAGCGCGTCGTCCGGCAGAATCCTGCTGTGCGAAAACGGCGTCCGTCTGGAGGAAATCGAAGGCGCTGACTTATACAGCGATGCGGCTGTCTACGATCAGACCGGAAAGAACAGACGCTTCACACTGAAAAATCCCGGCAGCGGCTACATGAATTACAGCATCTCCGCGGACAGAATCGTCGTGACCTCGGAGTTCCCCTCCCAGTCGGAGCAGAAAACCTACATGAACGCCGCCGTCTACAATCTTTCCACCGGGAAGGAGCAGAGCAGCTTCATGCTCTCCGACCGGTACTGCAGTGTGTATACCAGCGCATCCACGAACATCGTTCTGGCGGAGCAGACCAATCCGCAGACATGGACGCCGGAGAAGATCATCCTGCTGGATGCCGCTTCCGGCAAATGCGCAAAGAATGAACTGAAATACAAGTCCGATGCGTGCTCAGCCAGATTCTGCTATCTGAAGGACAGCGGCTGCTGGGCATCGGCCGTCACAGAGGGCACATCGGAGAAAATGTCCACCCGCATCTTTCTGATCGACCCTGCGCAGGCGGACTTTACCGGAAGCCTGCCGGCTGCAAAGACAGCGAAAAACACCGGCAAGCAGCTCGGTGCCGACCTCAGCCCGCTGCTCGATATCACAGACCGCATCCGGAAGGACACCGGCGTGACGGTTCAGATCGGCAATGAAGTGTATCAGGCGGAGCTTCCGCACAATAACCGTCTGATCTCCTATGAGGATTCCGGAAAGCTCACGCTCGATCAGTACCGCAATTCCCTGCTGACGCTTGAAAAGCAGCTCAAGCGCTATCCGGAGGGCTTCTTCCGCAAATATCAGCACGACGGCTACGGCGGTCTGTGCATCCTGCTTCCGGTGTCGATTGAGAACAAAAGCGAAGGCATTGCGCCCGGCGGCCTGACATGGACGGGCAGCAGAAATTACTATGTCTCGGTGCGTGCCGAGCTGAACGACCAGTATTCCACCTCGCTGCACCATGAGATCTGGCACAGCGCGGAGAATCTGCTGAGAAACACCGGCCATGCGGTCGATGATGCCAAGTGGGATGCCTGCAATCCGTCCGGCTTCTTCTACACGAACTCCTATGAGGACTATTTCCTGCATCCGGAGTACAAAAAGTGGAATCTGAAGGAAGCGAAGGAGCCGGTAAAGCATCCGGACGAGCTGCACTTTACCAGAGATTACGGCGTGGTCAACAGACTGGAGGACCGCGCAACCGTGATTGAGGCGCTGTTTGATACGCCGTGGCATTTCGGCATCGGCGATCAGTGCCTCGGCTACAAGTTCAGCAATACCGCAGAGATGATCGCGGCATTCCCGCATCTCGCCGGCAAGGTCAAGGTGCTGGGTGACGCCGCAAAGTCGCTCTGGGGATATGTCTACTGGGAAAAGATCACAAAATAAGGGCAGCGTGCGGCGCACGGCTGACCGGAAGGAGTCGTTATGCAGACACTGGTTCTGAACATTCCCGCAAAAATCAATCTGTCACTTGACATCACCGGGACGCGGGAGGACGGCTATCACACCCTGCGCAGCGTGTTTCAGACGGTCGGCATCTATGACCGGCTGACGGTCACGGCGACCGGAACCGATGCACCGCTGACGCTGCGCTGCGATACGCCCGGAATCCCGACCGACCGGCGGAATCTGGTCGTGCGGGCGGCAGAGGCACTGCTCGGCGAGGCGCCGTGCGGGATTGCCATGTATCTGCAAAAGGGGATTCCGTCACAGGCGGGCATGGGCGGCGGCAGTGCCGACTGTGCGGCCGCGCTGCTGGCGGTCAGGCGGCTGTTTCTGCCGGAGCTGCCCGATGCCGCGCTGCACGAAAAGGCGGCGGCGCTCGGCGCGGATGTCCCGTTCTTTCTGACGGGCGGTACGGCGCTGTGCGAGGGCATCGGCGACCGCATCCGGCAGCTCCGTCCGATGCCGGAGCGGATTCTGGTCATCGCAAAGGGCAGGGAGGGCATCTCCACACCGGCTGCATACCGCGCCTTTGACGCGCTGCCGGGCCGTCCGCCGATGCACACGGATGCGGTTTTGCAGCAGCTTTATGCTCCGGAAGCGGAGCGGCTGTTCTCCGTCTGCGGCAATCATTTTGATGCCGTGACCGCCCTGCCGGAGGTTGAGGACATCCGGCGCATGATGCGGATTTACGGTGTGAATCCGGTGCTGTCCGGCAGCGGCGCGGCGGTGTTCGGCGGCTGCCGGAATGCGGGACAGGCAGAGATGCTTGCCGCGGCACTCCGCAGAGCCGGAACGGCGTATGTGCAGATCTGCCGCACACTCCGCGGCGGCATCGAGCTGTCCGTGACAGAATAAAACCGATATCATATCTATACTCAATGAAAGAAGCGTATGACTGATGAAAAAGATTATTTTTGCCCTGTCGGCGGCGGTTCTGCTGCTGACGGGCTGTGCGGACAGCAGCTCCGTACAGAATACCGAACAGACAACGGAATCCACCGCCGCCGCACAGGATGAAACGACGGCTCCGGAAACGACCGGCACGACGGATTCTGCGGCATCTGCCGTACAAAGCACTGCATCGCAGGGCGGGGGCGGCACCGATGCACAGATCAGCGGGACGACCGCTTCGCAGGACAGCAATGCGCCGGCACAGACCGTGACCACTGCCGCCGCACAGAGCAGTGTGCGCGGTACTGCATCCGCCGTGACCACTGTCTCGACGGCAGCCGCGGTGAAAAAGCCGCTCAAGACCGATCTGTCCGGCATTCAGTTCAGCGGTATGCTTTATGAGATGAGGGACTGCGGAAACGGCAGGGCGGTTGCGCTCTGCATGGGTCAGAAGGACAGAATGAGCGCCTACTTCTTTGACACCGTGCAGAACCGTCTGCTGAATACAGTTGACATCGACTCTCCCTACTCTCCGGTGGTCGGCGTGACGCCGCAGCAGGAGCTGATCTGCGCGGTGTTCGATACACTTCCCTCCGGCACGCGGAGTACACTGCAATATTACAGTCTGGAGACCGGACAGTGCCGGAATGTGGTGCTCCAGCGGAACAACAGTGACACGGAAACCCTGCAATATGATCCGAATACGGATACGGTTTACGGCATCGGCTCCAATCAGATCACAGCCTATGACCGGAGCGGCAAAGCCCGTACCGTACACAGCATGAAGGCGGACGGCGGGTTCTACTGCAACAGCTTTCACGTAGCAAGCGGCATTGCCGTGGACACCGAGATCATGCCGGATGAACTGTCCGGCGTGGCGCTTGCGGCGTATGATGCCGCGTCCGGCAGCCGGCTTTACAGCTTCAGCGATTATCACACGACGGTGTATTCCACGAAAAACGCGCTGTTCTGCCTTGAGGGCACTTACTCCCAACAGAAGAAAAAATCCTTCACCAATGCAGTGATCCGCGATCAGCGTACCGGTAAAATTCTCAATCAGTACCTGCTGCACATGGGGCAGTACGAGCTGTTCACCTCGGAGGATACGGAAACGGCGATGCTGGTGGAGTGGAACGAGTCAGACTGGCGTCCGACTGCGGTGATTCCGTTTGATCCGGTCAGCGGCAAGCGCGCAAAGACCGGCATCACCCTTAAAAAGAACGCGCAGGAGATGAAGCTCTGCCATCTGAAGGACAGCGGACTCTGGCTGATGGGGGTAACAGAGGCAAGCGGCCGGAACACGACCGTCCGTCTGAGCCTGATTGATCCGGCGCAGGCCGACAGCAGCAAGCGCTTTGACAAGGCCTATGATTACGGCACTGCAAAGCCGATTCAGAAGGTCGGCAGCAAGTTTGAGCCGCTGCGTGAAATCACGGACCGCATCCGGCGCAAGACTGGCGTGCAGGTGCAGTTCGGCAACGAGGTGCTGAATGCGGACGAACCGTCCGGCTATGCCATAAATTCGATGGAGTCGGGCAGCTACTGGACCGTACAGGATTACCGCGACAACCTGCTGTTTCTGGAGCGGCAGCTCGACCGGTATCCCGCGGGCTTCTTTGAAAAGCTGAAGCATACGAACAATCCGTCCCAGCCGCGTCTTGGTCTGCGTGTGCTCGTCGTGCAGGGACTGGTCACCCAGGATTCCACCTCCACCTTTTCTGCCGGCGGCCTTGCATATCAGGGCAGAGCATGGTATAACATTGCGATCTGCGGCCATATGCTGAGCGATACCAATATGTCGATTCACCACGAAATCTGGCATATTGTCGAGGACTATCTCCTTGAGAGCGGGAATTCGGTTAATTACGATGTCTGGGATTCGACCAATCCGGACTATTTTGAGTACACGAATGACTTTAACGAATACGACAATCATCCGGAATACGGGAAATACCTGATCTCGACCTATACCGGCACATGGCCGAACGGTCTGGATAAGCTCTATTTCTCGCGGGATTACAGCACGGTCAACCAGAACGAGGAGTGCGCCACGCTGATCGAGCGCGTGTTCGATATTCCCGATTACATGCCGGGCGGTCCCGACAACGGACTGGAGCTCGTGAACAGCATTCCCCACATGAAGACAAAGCTCGGTCTGCTGGCGGATGCCGTCAGAAGGGGCTGGGGCTATGTCTACTGGGAGGAAATCTTCGGTGCGGAGCGCGCCGCGGCCTGAGTGCCGGAACCGTCAGCGGTTTTTCATATGATCTGTCGGGGGTGTCCCTGCCGTATGGTGCGGCGGGGGCGCCCTCTTTTCTGTCACGGCAGGGATTGTGCAGGGTGACAAAATCATTTTTGAAAAATCGGTGAAATTCGACAAAATGATGTCTTGCATTTTTCGTCAAATTTCGCTATAATGAAAGTATCGGCAGGGTGTGCGCCCCGCGGCGTGCCGTCTGCCCACATAACCGCGAACCAGACCCTTGAACAGATGTTTTCATTGTGTCTGTTTTTTTATGGAGAGGAGCATCCGCATGAAGCTGCTGGAAGACAGAATCCGGAAGGAGGGCAGGATCCTGCCCGGCCCCGTACTGAAGGTTTCCTCCTTCCTCAATCACCAGATGGATCCGGCGCTGATGATGGAGATGGGCAGGGAGATCGGCAGGCTGTTTGCCGGTGAGCGCATCACAAAGGTGCTGACGATTGAGTCGTCCGGCATCGCCGTCGCGCTGGCGGCGGGATATGCGCTCGGCGTACCGGTGCTGTTTGCCAAGAAGCACCGCACCAGCAATGTCTCCGGCAATCTCTATCAGACAATGGTGCATTCGTATACGCACGGCACGGACTATACAGTCGTGGTGGAGCGCGAGTTCCTGAAGGCGGAGGACCGTGTGCTGATTGTGGACGATTTCCTCGCAAACGGCAAGGCGGTCGAGGGACTGCTCGACCTGATCCGTCAGGCGGGCGCGGAGACGGCCGGCGCCGCAATCGCAATCGAGAAGGCGTTTCAGGAGGGCGGGCCGCGTCTGCGGGCGGCGGGTCTGCGCGTGGAGTCCCTTGCGCGGATTCAGCGCATGGATGAGCAGGGCATCGTCTTCTGCGAGGCGTGATTTCCAAACGGTATGTAATGAAAATTTACATAAATCCCCCAAAAATCAAACAGCAAAGGAGTTCAAGAATATGATGAAACGGAAAGCGGCATTTCTTCTGGCGGCACTGACTGCCGGCGCGTTCTGCATGGGCGGCATGACAGCGTGCGGTGAGAACGGCAGCGGCGGTTCGCTGACCAAGTCCAATATCAAGATCGGTCTGATCTGCCTGCACGATGAAAATTCGACCTATGACCTCAACTTCATCAACGGCATGAACGAGGCGAAGAAAAAGCTCGGCCTCAGCGACGATCAGGTCATCATCAAGAAGAATGTTCCGGAGACCAACGAGTGCAAGGAGGCGGCTTCCGATCTGGCGGACCGCGGCTGCAATATCATCTTCGCGGACTCCTTCGGCCACGAGCCCTATATGATCGAGGCGGCCGACAAGTACAAGAATGTGCAGTTCTGTCACGCGACCGGCACGATGGCGCACACCGAGAAGAAGGACAATTTCCACAATGCCTTCGCTTCGATTTATCAGGGCAGATATCTGGCGGGCGTCGCTGCCGGCCTCAAGCTGAACGAGATGATTGACGCGGGCAAGATCACGCCGGACAAGGCAGTCATGGGCTATGTCGGCGCCTACACCTACGCGGAGGTCATTTCGGGCTACACCTCGTTCTATCTGGGCGCAAAGTCCGTCTGTCCGAGCACGACCATGAAGGTGCAGTTCACCGGCTCGTGGTACGATGAGACCGGCGAAAAGGAAGCCGCAACCACGCTGATTTCGCAGGGCTGTGTGCTGATTTCGCAGCACGCGGACTCGATGGGCGCACCGACCGCCTGCGAGAATGCCGGCGTCCCCGATGTCTCCTACAACGGCTCGACCAAGGATGCCTGCCCCAACACCTTCATCGTTTCTTCGAGAATCAACTGGGCGCCGTACTACGAGCACGCGGTCAACTGCGTGCTGGACGGCAAGGCCATCGAGGCGGACTGGACGGGCGACCTTTCCACCGAATCCGTGCAGCTGACTGAGGTCAATGAGCAGGCTGCCGCGGCCGGTACGCAGGCGGCGCTCGATGCCGCTGCCGCCGACCTCAAGTCCGGCAAGGTCCATGTCTTTGATACATCCTCCTTCACCGTGGACGGCAAGGAGCTGTCCAGCTATCAGGCGGATGTCGATACCGATGACAACTACACGCCCGATACCGAGGTCATCAAGGACGGCTATTTCCACGAGTCGGAATACCGCTCTGCGCCGTACTTCGATCTGCGCATCGACGGCATTACCACGCTGAACGAGAAGTTCGGCTGACGCTGCAAGTGACCGCAGGCGGGACAACCATTTTTCCGGCTGTCCCGCCTGTGTTTTCATCCGGTGCGTCTGAAAGGAAACAGTATGGGAAACAAACAAGGGAAGCCGGCGCCGGTTCCCGCAATCCGGCTGGCACACATCACAAAGCGATTCGGCAGCGTCACTGCAAATGACGATGTGTCCCTCTCCGTCATGCACGGGCAGATTCTCTCCGTGCTGGGCGAGAACGGCAGCGGCAAGACGACGCTGATGAACATGATCGCGGGCATCTACTACCCCGATCACGGACAGATTTTCGTGGACGGCAGGGAGGTCGTCATCCGGTCGCCGAAGGACGCCTTCCGCTACCGGATCGGCATGATTCACCAGCATTTCAAGCTGGTCGATGTCTTTTCCGCGACGGAGAACATCGTGCTGGGACTGGAGGATCAGGGGCGCTACAGCCTGAAAAAGGCGACGGAGCGCGTCCGGCAGATCATCGCACAGTACGGCTTTGAGCTCGATCCCGAAAAGAAGATCTACGAGATGTCCGTTTCCGAAAAGCAGACCGTCGAGATCATCAAGGTGCTGTACCGCGGCGCCGATATCCTCATCCTCGACGAGCCGACCGCCGTGCTGACACCGCAGGAGACAACCAAGCTCTTTGCCATTCTGCGGAAAATGCGCGACAGCGGCAAGGCAATCATCATCATCACGCACAAGCTGCATGAGGTGCTGTCACTGTCCGATCAGGTCGCGGTGCTGTGCAAGGGGCGCTATGCCGGAACGGTCAATACCGCCGAAACGAATGAAAGTCAGCTCACGGAGATGATGGTCGGCAAAAAGGTCACGCTCAATATCGAGCGCTCGGAGCCGAAGGACTGTGCGGACCGTCTGACCGTCGAGAATGTCACCTGCAAAAACCGCGAGGGCGCGGAGATTCTGCACGGCGTATCCTTTACGGCGCGATCGGGCGAAATCCTCGGCATCGCGGGC
>JAFPQL010000230.1 GCA_017414145.1 Oscillospiraceae bacterium
CGGCACGAGCTGACGCATTACCGGCGAGCCGACCTCTGGTGCCGGCTGATCTGGCTGCTTGTGCGCTGCTTCCACTGGTTCAATCCCGCTGTCCGCAGCATCATCCGCTTTGTGGACGGGGAATGTGAACTTGCCTGTGACGAGGACGCCATGCGCGGACAGTCTGCCGAGCAGCGCAATGCCTACTGCGAACTGATCGTACAGACCGCAGCACGCCGCCGGAACGGATTCCGGACAGGACTTGCCACGAATTTCTCATGCAGCGGTGCGGCTCTGCACCGGAGAATCATGAACATCCTGGGGGCGAAACGCGGCAGACGCTTCGGCCTGGCGGTTGTCCTCATGCTGGTGCTGACCGTGCTGACCGGAAAGCTGTTCGGTGTCCGGAATGACAGGGTTCATGCAGAGCGTGAGCCTGACACGACAGTAATCACGACAGAAACAGCCGCTTATTTTGACGGCGGTACCACTGTCACGACGAGCGCAGTACCGCTTGATCCTGCTCTGATCACAACCTCATTCGCGCCGGAGCTGATCAACGGCATCAACGGTACCACTTTCACAGCACCGTAATCATCGGATCAAAGGCATTTCAAAATAGAAAACAGGTAATCCGACATTCGGAGCAGGCAGCCTGCTCCGGAAACGGACGGACAGTCCCCGGTCAGCACACCCGAATCCCGGTGAACCGTTCGCGTCCTTCCGGCATATCCTGACAATGAGACGGAACAGAGAATCCGTCCGCTGGAAGGAGTGGAAATATGGACGACGAACTGACACTGGCGGAGCTGCCGGTCGGCTGCACCGCAGTCATTCAGGCCATAGAGGCGGACGCAGCAGAACGCGCCCGCCTCTCGCAGCTTGGTCTGACCGCCGGTACGGAGCTGACCTGCCGTCTGCGCGCTGCGGGCGGCTCTCTGGTTGCATTTTCCGTGCGGGGCGTGACGCTTGCCCTGCGCGATACCGACTGCCGCCGCATCCGGCTCCGGCTGACCGGCACATCCGCAGACCGGACATATCTGCTCGCGGGCAATCCGAATGTCGGCAAAAGTACGGTTTTCAACGCCCTGACCGGACTGCGGCAGCACACCGGAAACTGGTGCGGCAAGACCGTCACCGGCGCGGTCGGACACTGCGTCCGCCGCGGACAGCGCATCACTTTGATTGACACACCGGGTACCAGCTCGCTCCGTTCGGTGACGGCGGAGGAATCCGCGGCGGCAGGCGCCCTTTTGCACACGCCGCATGACGGAGTTTTCTGCATCTGTGACGCGACCTCGCCCGAACGGGGCATCCGGCTGGCGCTGGAGCTGCTGGAGTGCGGGGAAAAGGTTGTCCTCGCGCTGAATCTCATGGACGCGGCAGCGCAGCAGGGCATCCGGATTGACCGTGCGCGGCTGTCGGATGCGCTCGGCATTCCTGTCGTGACAATGACCGCCCGCAGACGCGGCGCCGCGCATGCCCTGCTCGATGCCGCGGAATCCGCGCAGGCAGCACCCGCCCCGCCGCTGCGGTACAGCGCGGAAACCGAGGCGGCAATCTCGCAGATCACGGAGCAGGACGGCCTGTCGCGCTTTGCGGCAGTATCGCAGCTGCTGCGCACCGCACAGGATGCCCCCGGTGACCGCACAGAGCGGATTGCCGCGGATATTACAAATACGCTGCTCGAAACCGCACACCGCATCTGTGAACACGCGGTACGGATTCCGCAGTCGGCAGGTGCGCGGTCGCGGCTGGCAGACCGTCTGCTGACCGGCAGGCTCCTGCGCATTCCGCTGATGCTGCTGCTCTTCCTGCTGGTGCTCTGGCTGACGCTGGTCGGCGCGAATTACCCCTCGGAATGGCTTTCCGCCGGATTTACGGCGCTCTGTGCGGCGGCAAAACGCGCTGCGGACGCGGCCGGATTTCCGGCAATGCTCTCCGGCGCACTGGTGGACGGCGCGATGCGCGGCACAGGCTGGGTCATCTCGGTCATGCTGCCGCCGATGGCGATTTTCTTTCCGATGTTCACGCTGCTGGAGGATGTCGGACTGCTGCCGCGCCTTGCATTCAATGCCGACCGCTGCTTTGCACGCTGTCACGCCTGCGGCAAGCAGTGCCTGACGATGGCGATGGGCTTTGGCTGCAATGCGGTCGGTGTGACGGAATGCCGCATCATCCAGAGCCGCCGCGAACGCCTGATTGCGGTTCTGACCAACGCACTGGTTCCCTGCAACGGGCGGTTTCCCGCGCTGATTGCGGTCATCACGGGCTTTTTTGCAGGGACGGGACACAGTCTGCGTGCGGCAATTCTGCTGACTGCCCTGATCGTGCTGAGCATAGCCGTGACGCTGCTCTGCTCGGCAATCCTGAGCCGGACACTGCTGCGCGGGGAATCGTCGTCCTTTGTGCTGGAGATGCCGCCCTTTCGCCGGCCGCAGGTCTGGAAAATTCTTGTGCGTTCCGTTGCGGACAGGACGGTTCGCGTCCTCGGCAGAGCGGTTCTGACGGCGGCGCCGGTCAGTCTGCTGATCTGGATTCTGGCGAATGTGCAGTTCGGCGGCGGAAATCTGCTCCATGCGCTTGCGGGGCTGCTCTCGCCGTTCGGTGTGCTGCTCGGTGTGGACGGCGTCATTCTGCTCGCGTTTCTCCTCGGCATTCCGGCGAATGAAATCGTGCTGCCGGTCGCTGTCACGGCGTATCTCGGCAGTTCGGCGCTGACCGGCTATGGCTCCGATGCGGCGCTGTATACGCTGCTGACGGCGCACGGCTGGACGCTGCACACGGCGGCGTGCTTTCTGATGCTGACGCTCTTTCATGCGCCCTGTGCGACCACGCTGCTGACCGTCCGGAAGGAGACCGGCAGCGCCCGCCTGACCGCGGCGGCGTTTCTGCTGCCCTCAGCGGTCGGGGTACTGCTGACGGCGGCGCTCTCCGCGCTGCTGACCCTCTGCGGCATCTGACAGGCAGAGCATCCGGCGGGAAATCTCATCGAAAACAGCCTGAAAGTGCGGCAGATCCCGTCTTTCAGGCTGTTTTTTTGTGATCGTAAGGCTTCCGGCAGCGTTTCGGATCGCACAAGGCCAGATTGTTTCCGTCGGTGTACTGCCATAAATCAGAATTTGTATCACAGAACCATCAGCAATGTTCCGGCTCCAATCAGGATACACCCCATCACTGACTTAAAAGTA
>JAFPQL010000231.1 GCA_017414145.1 Oscillospiraceae bacterium
AGACAGCAGCGGAACCGGCGAGAGCTTCGGCGGACGGACAAGCTGAACCGTCAGCGGAACCGTCACGAGCAGCAGCACAGCCGTCACCCGCGCAAAATGATACCGCTCGGCGCGCAGCTCTGTCCGCAGCAGCCGCCGCACCGTCACCGCACAGAGTCCGAACAGCGTCAGACAGAGGAATCCGCCGCACAGATACCGGAATACCGTATGCGGCACCTCCGGACACTGCACATGAAAGACCGGATGCTGCGAGAACCAGATTTTCCCCATCAGCAGATCGCGCAGCCGGTCAATCCAGCAGACCGCGACTGCCGCGCACGGCACCGCGACCATGACAGCCTTTGCCGCTGCCGGAATCCGGAGCTGCAGATGTGCCGTCACAAACAGCAGGAAAAACGAATAAAACAGCGCACCGCCGAGATACATGATCTCGAACGCCGTCACCGCGTCCGCGTGGCCGTCCGAGAGCGCCGTCAGCAGCATTCCGCTGTTCATAACCAGACAGCCGAAGACCGCAAGCAGAAGCAGCATGGCGGTCTTCCCCTCAAATCCGTCACGCAGCAGCAAAAACAGCGCCGCCAGCGACATCAGCACGCCGAGCAGCTGTATGATAATCACAATCATGGTAGCACCTCTTTCTGTCGGCAGAACATCCCGGACGGTTGTCCCGCTGTCTTTATCATAGCACGATTTGCAGGCGTTGTCAATGACTGAATCTATCCGGCACTTGACAAATCATGCCGATTATGATAAACTACAATCAGTATCTTTCGGGCTTACCCCGATGACCGGGAGGGATTCAGAATGCTGCAAATGCTGCTCGCTGCCGTCGGCTCTGTTGCCGCAGGCGATGATACGCCGATTACGCTCTATGTCATCATCGGCGTCGTGGCGCTGCTGCTGGTGATTGCCGCAGTTGTGCTCGGCCGCAAGACCAAAAAGAAATAAAGACAGCACCGCACAAAGCCCGTCTGACGGTATCGCAGCAGGGCGCTGTGCGGAATTGCAAAAAAACAAAAACAGCTCCGGCAGGGAAATCTGCCGGATTCTGCCCGCACGCCGGTTCCGGCGGAGGGCAGGTATTTTTGCGGCCGGACAGCCGCATCAGTGAGGAGAGTTGGGGTTATGCCGGAACAACAGGCGGCGGAAAAGCTGCTTGCACTGACCTTTGACGACGGGCCGAACACAGAAACGACGGTCGAAATACTGGACATACTGGAACAGCACGGCGCGGCTGCATCCTTTTTCCTGATCGGCAGGAACATCACGGAGGAGACAGCGCCGGTCGTCCGGCGCGCCTGTGCAATGGGTTGTGAAATCGGCAATCATTCGGAGACGCACAGCTATCTGGACGCAATGCCCGCGGCTGCGGTGGAGGCTGAAGTCAGCGCAGTGTCGCAGAAGATCCGCCGGATTACCGGAGCGCCGCCGCGGTTCTTCCGGCCGCCGTACATCGCAGTCAGCGAGACGATGTTTCAGAGCGTCGGGCTGCCGTTCATCGCAGGATTCGGCGTAGACGATTATCTGGAGTCCGTCACGGCACAGGAGCGCTATGACGGCGTGATGCGGCAGGCGTGTGACGGCGCCCTGATTCTGCTGCACGACACCGCCGGCAATGTGCAGACGGTTCAGGCGGTCAGAAGGCTGGTGCCCGATCTGCTGGCGGAGGGATTCACACTGGTTACGGTATCGGAGCTGTTCCGCCGCAGCGGCGTGGAGCCGGCACCGTACACACTGTATTCCCATGTCCGGCAGCCCGCAGGACAGCGGGGAGCCGGATAGCTTCAAAATTTATCTGCGGGACAAATCTGCAAACTGAACGGGAACCGGCCAGAAAACCGGTTCCCGCTTTTGTTTATTTCCTTGTGTTGAACGGATCGAGCACATTGCCGCTGCCCGATGAGCCGGACGGTGCGGACGGTCCGCCGGAGGACCCGCCGCCGAACAGATCCGGGCCGCCCGTCTGATTCGCGCCGGGAATCGCCGCACGCTCCGTCTGCTTGTGGGTGAACAGATCGTTCTGCCGGTCGAGCCGGAAGCCGTCTTCCTTCCGCACATACTGCGACGCGCCCTGCTGCTGCACCACACTGCGCAGCTGAGACAGCATCGAACCGACCGTGATGCCGCCGATCACCAGCGCGACAATTCCCGCAATCAGGGGACTCCCCTGACCGCTCTGTGTCAGCAGCCGGGAGATCAGGTAGCAGATGACATACGCAATCACTGTCACCAGAAAGAATGCCCGCCACGCCTTCCCCTTGTCAGACGGCAGATTTCCGACAAATTTGCCGGTCTGCCCGTTCATCGCAAAATGGTACTGATTCCCGTTCCACGAGGTGGTCAGCATCCAGACGGGATACAGCGCATATTTTGCCTTGCCGCCGTTCAGCGAGACATTCTCCGCCTCCGGCGTCACGCCGTCATAGCCGCGCACCGTCTCGCGGAACGCCTGCACCGTGCTGTTTTTGATGCGCTCATTTGCGCGGGCGATGCTGTCCTCCGCGCTCACATCGTATTTATCGGCGAGATAGCCGGACAGATACGCCGTGCGGAAGGGCTCCGCCGCCGAGAAATCAAACGGCTCCAGCGACTCCATCATCGTGTCGTCCATTTTGGTGGAGCCGTCCACCGGCACGCGCTCAAACTGCATCACGCCGGAACGCGTGACCGTATAATAGCTTGTCTCCTTGTATGTATAACCGCGGTCCTGCCATGTCCGGACCTTCTGCGCCCGGTAGCGCATATTGGCATCCGCCTCGGCATCGAACAGCCAGACCGGCACATACACGCCCTTGATCTCGTCCAGCTGATTCTGGCTTTTGAACACACGCGGCAGCAGGCGTTTGCCCTCCATATGCTGCAGAAGCGCTTTCTTCGCCGCCTCCTTGTCCAGCTTGAACGGAATGACGAAATCCGGCTTCAGATCGCCGCTGAAATTGCTGGCCATGATGATCGGATTCCCGCAGTACGGGCAGCTCGACGCCGCCGTCGTCTCATCCGTGACGACCTGTGCGCCGCAGGATTCGCAGCGGTATACGCGCATTCCTTCCGTTTCGCCCTGCTCCCATTCACCGCCGGCAGATTCCTCCCAGTTCATCTCGCCGGAGCCTTCCGCTGTCTCATTCAGTGCCTGATCGTAGGACTGCAGCGTCTCCATGTCAAATTCCGTATCGCAGTACGGGCATTTCATCGACTGCGCGGTGCTGTTCCACTCGATTTTTCCGGCGCAGTTCGGGCATTTATACGCAATCAGATCAGCCAACGGTCATCCCTCCTTTCCTGTTTGCAGAAAAAGGGCTGTGCGGTACAGCACAGAGCGCGCTGTACCGCACAGCCTTCTCATATTCTGTCAGCCCGTGACATCGCTGTCGTCAAAGACATCGCCACACTCCGGGCAGAACTTCGGCGGATGTGCCGGATCCTCCGGCGTCCAGCCGCACTTGTCGCACTTGTAAAGCGGCGCGCCCGCAGGCTTTCTGGCGCCGCAGTTCATGCAGAATTTGCCGGTGTTGACCGCACCGCAGGAGCAGGTCCAGCCCTGTGCAGCCGGAGCTGCCGGTGCCGGTGCCGGCTGGGCGGAGCCGCAGTTCATGCAGAACTTGCCGGTGTTGACCGTGCCGCAGGAGCAGGTCCAGCCCTGTGCGGCCGGAGCTGCCGGAGCTGCCGGTGCCGCGGGAGCCGCCGGTGCAGCAGCCTGCTGCTGCTGATTCATCGCAAAGAGCTGTCCCGGATTGAAGCCGCCGGCCTGCTGTGCCATGCCCATGCCCATGAACGCCGTCATCGCGCCGTTCTGGTTGTTCGCGGCATCCTGCATCGCCTGTGCCTGTGCGGCAGTCAGCGTCGCGGCAGCCATGCCCGGATTGCGGTTGATGGCAGCCATCTGCGCCTTCTTGATCATCTCGTGATCTTCCGGCGGGATCGTGACGGATTCGAGGGCAATCTTGACGATTGTGATGCCCTTGGTCAGCTCCCAGTTCTCGCGCAGGGCATTGTTCATCGCGTCTCTGAGCTCGGCGGTGTGGCCGGGCAGCTCGCTGTAGCGGACGCCCATCGCGGAAATCGCCGCAAATGCGGGATTCAGCGCATCGAGGAACTCGCTCTTGATCTGCGAGAGAATCTGCTCTCTGGAATACGGCTCATTGTTGATCGGGCCGCCGAGATTCTGGTTGAAGAGCAGCGGATCGGTCAGACGGAAGGTGAAGGAGCCGTGGCAGCGGACGGAAACATCAATGTCCAGACCGATGTTCTGATCCACGACACGGAACGGAATCGGCGTCGAGGTGCCGAAGAGATTGTTCATGACCTCACGGGTGTTGAAATAATAGATGCGCTGATAGTTGTTCGGGGAACCGCCGTAGGAGAAGTTCTCCATCGCCTTCTTGAAGGATGCGATCAGGCCCTTGCCGAAGCCGCCCTCAAAGACCGTCGGTGCGACGGTATTGTTGTAGGTATAGCCGCCAGGCTCTGCGCAGATTTCAACGATTCTGCCGTCCTCGACGATGACGGCGCACTGGCCGTCCGCAACGACGAGCTTGCTGCCGTTCGTGATGACATTGTCATTGCCGTTGTTATTCTTGGTGTTCTGCACCTTGCCTCTGACCATGATCTGGTCATCCGGAATCCGGTCACAGTAGAAGTATTCCTTCCACTGATCCTTCAGCGAGTTGCTGATGCCGCCAAGAAATGCACGAATCAATCCCATAATTCAGTACTCCTTTCAAAGCTGCGGTACCTTGATACCGCACAGTATTCAGACAGTCTCGGTATCGAACAAAAACTGTTCCGTTTCATTATACCATTTTTCGCCTGCTTTTGCAAGCAATTTGCAGAAGTTTCACGCCCTGCAATTTCCACAAAAATTCCTGTTCAAATTTATGCGGAGTGACAGTCAGCGCAGCGGCGCGATCTCCCAGCACTCCGCCGCGTACTGCCGGACGGTCCGGTCGGAGCTGAACGGCCCCGCCGCGCAGGCGTTCCGCCACTGCTTCGCCGAAAAGGCTTCCGTGTCGCGGTAATCTGCGAGGGCGCGGAGCTTGGTCTCCGCATAGCCGGGCAGATCGTGCAGCAGGAAGTAGTGGTCGGGCTGATGCCAGCTTGCGCCGTCCGTCAGCGCGAAATACAGCTCACGGAATTCGCCGGTGCCGCCGTCCGAAACCGTACCGTCGATCAGCGTTTTGACGGCGCGGGCGATGCGCGGGTCGGCGGACATGACCGCACGGGGGCAGTAACTGTCCTTCATCGCGGCAATTTCTTCGACTGTCGCGCCGAAGATATAGTTGTTCTCCCGTCCCGCCGCGCCGACAATTTCGATGTTCGCGCCGTCGAGCGTGCCGAGCGTGACCGCGCCGTTCAGCATCATCTTCATATTGCCGGTGCCGGACGCCTCTGTGCCGGCGGTCGAGATCTGCTCGGAGATATCGCACGCAGCGACGAGCTTTTCCGCATACGAGACATTGTAATTCTTCACAAAGACGACCTGCATCAGCCCGCGGACATCGGGATCGGCGTCGATCATCTTTGCGATTTCGTTGATAAACTTGATGATCGCCTTGGCGCGGCGGTAGCCCGGTGCGGACTTGGCACCGAACAGGAACACCGTCGGCGTGAAGTCACGGATGCTGCCGTCCTTGATGCCGAAATAGATCCAGAGAATCGAAAAGGCGTTCAGGAGCTGCCGCTTGTACTCATGCAGGCGCTTGATCTGAATATCAAAGCAGAACGACGGGTCGATTCTGACGCCGTCATGCCGCAGCACGAAGTCTGCGAGCTGCTGCTTCTTTTTCTGCTTGACCGCCCGGAACTCCGCCATGACAGCCGGGTCGTCCGCATAGCGCGACAGCGCGGACAGCGCGGTCAGGTCGGTCAGGAAGGCATCCGAGCCGGAAAGCGACCGGAACAGACCGGTCAGCTCCGGATTGCAGAGCGCCAGCCAGCGGCGCTGCGTGATGCCGTTCGTCTTGTTCTGGAATTTCTCCGGTGCGAGCGCGTACCACTCCTTCAGCACGGTCGATTTCAGCAGCTCCGTGTGAATCTCCGCGACGCCGTTGACAAATCTGCCGGCATACATGGCAAGATTCGCCATATGCACCTGCCCGTTTTTCACGATGCGCATGGCGGCGATGTCCGCTTCGGGATGCCCCTTTGCGTACAGCTCCTCCAGAAACTGCTCCGAAATCTGCAGGATGATCGCATAAATCTCCGGCAGCAGCTCCTCGACGAGATCGCAGTCCCATTTTTCCAGCGCTTCCTGCATAATGGTGTGGTTCGTGTAAGAGAACACCTGCTTTGCCGTGTCCAGTGCCGCCGCAAAGGAATAGCCCTCCTGCATCAGCAGGCGGATCAGCTCCGGAATCGAAATGACCGGATGCGTGTCGTTGAGCTGCACGGCCAGATGCGCCGCGAGGGAATCCAGCGTCCCGAACACGGCCTTGTGCTTTTTCAGGCAGTCGGCAAGGGACGCGGCGCAGAAGAAATACTGCTGTCTGAGGCGCAGTGCCTTGCCGGCGCGGGTGTCGTCATTCGGGTAGAGGCAGCGGGAGATGTCCTCCGCGGCAATGCTTTCAGCAGCCGCCTCCAGATACTGCTGGGCGTTGAACTTGTCAAAATCAAAGGTATGCACGGGCTCCGCCTGCCAGAGCCGCAGTGTGCCGATATGCGGGGGATTGCCCTGCTCCGCCCAGCCGATGACCGGCAGATCGTAGGGAACGGCGCGGACGGTCTGTCCGCGGAACCGCACCGTGACCGCGTCGGCATCGCAGCGGATGCTCCACGGGTCCCCGAAGGCCGTCCAGTCATCGGGCGATTCGGTCTGTCTGCCGTCAACAAAGTCCTGTTTGAACAGGCCGTAGCGGTAACGGATGCCGTAGCCGTCCACCGGCAGTGCAAGCGCCGCTGCACTGTCCAGAAAGCAGGCCGCCAGCCGTCCGAGCCCGCCGTTTCCGAGCGCGGCGTCCTCAATCTCCTCAAAGACAGCCGGCGAAACGCCCGCCTTTGCAAATGCCTGATTCATATCGTCCAGCAGACCCAGACAGCAGAGATTGTTGTAAACCGCTCTGCCGACCAGAAATTCCATCGAAAAATAACAGACGCGTCGCGCCGAAAGGTGCTGCTGCCGGCACGCCCGCCACTGCGGCAGAATCTGCTGCATCACGGCACTGCTGAGTGCGCCGTGCAGTGCCTGCGCATCGGCGTCCTTCGCCGGAATGCCCATCGCGGCCTCTGCCTGTCTCAAAAGCTGTTCTGCTTGATTCATGGTATCCGTTCTCCTTTCCGAAACCGGTGCTTCTGCTGTATTATACCACAATTTCACCGGCTTTGCAAGAAGAATTCGCCGCGGAAGGCTTGTCCTTTGCCGGAAACTGTGGTATAATCAGATTGTGCCGCCATGTGAATGCGGCAACTTCCACAAAAACGCACTGACAACCTTGTGCATTCCGACGAAATTTGAGCGGTACTGTCACCTTTCCGCTGTTTTTCGACGGTACTGTACAGAGAGCGTCAGAAAGCGCTTCAAACATCATGATGTAAGGAAACTTTTATGGAACAGCAGATTGAACAGATCATAGCGAAATACTATCGCGCTGTCTACTGCTACTGTACTTCCAGACTGCTCGACGCGGAAGGCGCCAAGGACTGCACCCAGGAGGTGTTCCTTGCGCTGTACCGCAAACAGGATCAGCTCACTTCGCTGGACGAGATCCGGCCGTGGCTTTACCGCGCCGCCGACCTCTCAATCCGCGAGTACCGGAGAAAAAACAGCAGATACATCAGCATTCCGGATGATGAGCTGGAACGAATCTGTGAGACCGTGCTGCCGGATGACTCGGAGGATACTGTTCGGGAAGTCCTGTCCGAGGAAGAATATTCTTTGGTCTGGCGGCATTATGTAGAGGGGCGTACCATGCGGGAGCTCGCTGCGGAATCCGGCATCTCTGAGGATGCGGTGAAGCAGCGGGTCTCCCGGATCCGCCGGAAACTCTCTGCGTCGCTCAGAGCGGAAAGGGGGCAGCGCAGAAATGGATAACCGTAAATTAGCGGGCATGATGCTCGCCGACCGCTTCCGCGAAATCAACGAGGAGCTGGACCGCGCACGCGCTGCCGCCAATCCGGACTGGGATCTCATCGAACGGCTCTCTGAGGAGGCAGCCGGATTCTTCGCCGATGAGGAGACTGTCTCCGACGGCTGTCAGGAGCTGCTCGCCGCACTTCCCGCAGCAGAGCCCCGTACCAAAGCACGCAGACTGCATCCGCTCCGGTGGACACAGCTTGCCGTTGCCGCAGCATTGACCGGCTTTGCGGTCTTCGGCGCCGCGGCACTGTTCCGCCAGACACGCGCCATGCGCACCGATCCCGCGGAAACCACCACGCAGACAACCGCACTGACAACATCCTCCGACCGGGAGGACATTCTGACGGATGATCTGTCGTCTGTCACGACCGGCACTGTGTCCGGTACACAGACCGGCTCTGTCACCGTGACGACACTGACGGAGGATTCCGTGCAGAGCACCGGCGGCGGCACATCCGCCACGGTCACCACGACCGGAACCACCGTCATCACCGGAACCGGCAGTCACCCCGGCACGACCGCCACAACCGGCACAACCGCCACAACTTCCATGACCGGCAGCACCGCCGATCCGTCTCTGACGGGAAGCGATACCGACAGCTCAGCATCCGTCACGGACAGTGCCACATCAGATTCAACAATGACCTCAATGACCTCAATGACCTCAATGACCTCAATGTCTACATGGGTATATGACACCACGGATCCATGGGGAATGGAAACCGAGGACACATGGGGAGATTATTCCATGGACACAGGGTCGAATTATACCGACGATCCGCCTGAAACCTGCACCACGGCGACAGACCTGCAGAACCCCTGCTATGTGCAGATCTTTGTCACGGACGGAAATACCGGCGAACCGGTGAGCGGTGTCACCCTGCGCGTGTACGACGCGGATTCCGGCAGTCTGATCGAGCGCTGGATGCTTGACGGCCCCGCCGAGATCTTCCGGCTTGATTTCAACAAATGGTACCGGATTGAGATTCTAAACGCACCGTCCGGAAACTATCAGAGCAACCGGCTCATGACGCCGTCCCGGCTGGAATCTGCCGGCCCGGATACTTACCGGTATACATTGCTTCTCTGGTAAAACCGCATTTCACATCTGCTGATTTCATTTCAGACCCGCGACAGCTTTTCCGAGCCGCCGCGGGTACTTTTTTGCACGGATTGTTTGCACGGATTCCGCTGCCCGCGGCGGGACTGGTTCTTTTTCGTCAAACCGCCCAAATCCTGCGGCGCTTCCTGCATATTATACACAAAAATCGGTTTTGCCGGTTGACAAAGCAGCGCTTTACAGTTATAATAATGTTGCCCAGTCGATTAAGCGGCGGACAGCCGGAAAACACGGCGATTTAAGGGCTGTCCGGCGCTCAGAGCGGCACGGGACTGAACAATATTACACCCATATAAGGAGGATCATCTATGAACCATCGCAGAATCATCTCTTTACTCTCGGCTGCACTGCTCGGAATCTCCGCCGCAGCCTTCCCGCCCGCTTCGCCGGACGAGTCTGTCGGCATTGTCGCGGAGGCGGCAAGTAATCCAACCTTTACTTCCGGCGATTTTGAGTATTATTACTTTCAGGGCAAAGATTTTGTGACACTGAAGGGATATCTGGGCAACGGCACCGCAGTCACCATTCCCTCACAAGTCACCATCCCTTCGCAGATTGATCCGCAGGGGGGGACAAAGTCTGTTCAAAAGATCGGCAAGCGTGCATTTTGTCCGAAAGTGAACGGTGTCGAAACGCCGAAAAATCTCACCTCCGTCACAATTCCGAATTCGGTCACCACAATTGAAGAATACGCTTTTGCGGGAACTCCTTTAAAGAAAATCGTGTTTCCGTCCAGCATGGAAAAAGTAAAGGAATATGCGTTCTTTAATTGTTCAGCACTGAAAAGCGCGGAAACCAAAAGCAGTGTTCGGTTTGGAGTTTCGAGTTTTGAGGGTTGTTCTGCTATGACCCATGTGAAGTTCAATCAGGGCTGCAAAGCGGCTCAACACTGTTTTAACGGATGCACATCCTTATATGCCGTAAATAAATGCTCTGCCGGTGCCACGAATGCACTGACATACACTACAGACGAAAACGGTGTCACAAAGCCAATTCTGACAACAAATCCAATTGCCCGTCAGATAATCAGAGACTGCTTTTCAAAGAGCACTCAAGTCAAATTCATTGATGAGTACTGCTCAAAGCTCTGTGAGTATATTGTAAACACGGAAACAAAGAGCTGGATGAGCGATGCGGTCAAGGCTCGGCAGCTTCACGACTGGATTGTCCGGCACTGCAACTATGAAGATCGTCTTGACGCAAACGGCGGAGAAGAACTCCTGGTGGATGCGGACAATCATATTTATTCTTCTGTCTTTCTCAGTTATGGATTGGATAAGCGGGGCCCCGGTATCGGTGAAACGGTCTGCGACGGCTTTGCAAGAGCATACACCATGCTGCTGACACAGGCAAACATCAAATCATATGTTTTGGAGGCCGATTCCACAGAAAATGATGGTCATGTCTGGAATCTGGTGCGCATCGGAACACAATGGTATCAGGTCGATGTATGTGCAGATGACGGATCAGCCACCGATGCCGGTGTGAATGCTGTCCCCGGATACGGAGGATTTCTGAAATCCGAGACGGATATGCATAGTTTTCATCAATCATGTGGTTATGTTTTTCTGCCGCCGACAATTATGGATTTGACAAATCAGAATCGTTTCCCCGATGCAAATCACCCGCTGCTGCTTCGTTTCTTTAACCTTGGCAACGCAACGGCAGCGCTTCAATCCTGCTCCACAACATCCTTGCAGGATTCCAACAGCGACGGCCTGCTGGACGGCGACTGGGATTTCAACGGGACTGCGGAGGACTGGGACGATTATCTGATCTACAGCAAGATTTGCGCAGTATGCAATGTTCCTTATATGGGGATTGAAAACCAGCCGAACTTCCTGAACAATCTGTTGATTTGGAAAATGAGCCCCGCACAGTGGTCTCATCAGGCATAAGCAAAATCCGTACTGAGAAAAACAAACACCCGCGGCAGCATCCGACCTGCCGCGGGTACTTTTTTGCACGGATTCCGCCGCCGCGGCGGGACTTGACGCCGACACATAAATATAGTATAATAATAGCAGACCCCTCAGACATCGCTCCGGCGGTGTCTCAAAATTTTTTTCGGGAAATGTAATCGAAGCGGCGGAAATGTTGTCTGTCATTTCAGAGGCGCTTCACAAGACAGTCAAAAAGGGAGGAACCGGCATGAACGATGATGCGATCATCGCGCTGTTTGAGGCACGCGACGAGGCCGCGTTGGTGCAGACACAGGAAAAATTCGGCGGATACTGCTACACGATCGTCCACAACATCCTCGGCAATTCACAGGATGCGGAGGAATGTGTCAACGATATGCTGATTAAACTTTGGAACGCGATTCCGCCCGCCAAGCCCGACAACCTCTACGCATATGTCGCGGCACTCTCCAGAAATCTTGCCAGAAACCGCTGGACCGGCGCACACCGGCAGCGGAGAGGCAGCGGAGAAGCAGCCGTCGCACTCGACGAACTGGTTTCCATGCCGGCCGCCTCTGACGATGTGGAGCGCGAAGTGGACGGACACGCACTCGGCGATGCGCTGAACGCGTTTCTCGGAACACTTTCGGAGGATCACCGCAAGATCTTCGTGCAGCGCTACTGGTACTTCATGCCGGTGGAGGATATCGCCGAAGACCTGAATATGACCAAGAGCAAGGTGACTGTCACTTTGATGCGCACCAGAAAAAAATTACAGACCTATCTGGAACAGGAGGGGTATCTATGAAACAGAACGAGTGGTTTGAGGCGACATCCCGTATCGCCGAACAGTATATCACCGAAGCAAAGCCCAGGCATCCCCGCACCGGGTCCGGCGCGGCAGAGGAATTCCGCCTCACCGAGGAGCTGCCCGATGTCCGCAGCAGACAGAGCCGCATCACCCACTGGGTCACGACCGGATTTGCGACCGCGGCGGCACTCGCTGTCGTCATCGGCGGCGGCGTGCTGATCTCCAAAATGCGGAACAAGGTGCCGACCAAGCCCGCAGAAAGCATCGTCACAACCGTCGGAACCGTCGTTTCCGGTACGGAGGAAACGACCGAAACCACCGACGACGACGGGTTTCAGGCGGGACACACCGCCGGTGCGGCAGCCGCAAACGCAGCGATCGAAGCCGGCATCGACAAGGTGTATTTCTCCGGCAGCATCACCGACACCGTGCAGGACATTCTGGACGACAATCAGGATGCCGATATGAAATATGTGGTGCTCGGCAGAAACAATGCGTTCGATTACGCCAGAGTCATCCATGTCAGCCGTGCGCTGGCAGACAATCTGAAGATCGGCACGCATTATCAGTTCACAATCGACGAGCGCATCACAGAGGTCAATCCCGCCCTGCTGAGGGACAAGCGTGATCTGTATCTGAGCTGTTCTTCCGCAAAAGCAGTCAGCAGCGACTATATGGATACGGCGGGCGACGACATCACATTCAGCCGCGCAGAAACCGAAAGCGGCAGGTCAGCCGAATTCCTCACAGGCTATCAGGAGGGCTACCGCGATGTGGTGCTGAACCCCAATCTCCAATATGATTTCTACAAGCTGAGCGGCAGCCTCACCGCGTATATCCGCGGCGTATACAATCCGGATGTGTCCGGCGATACGCCCGAAGCCCAGAAACTGGCGAACTGCCTTGTCATCGCGGAATCCCCCGACCACAAGTCGGTCTTCCCGGTGTATTATCCCTACACGCAGCGAGCAGAGCTGGTCAAGGGACAGCTCGTGACCTTCCTTGCCGACGAAGCAGAAGACCACGCGCTCTATCTGTCCAAGTATCTGAGCAGCGCACAGATTTCCGACATCAACCCGTCCGCTGTCAACGCATTCTTTAACGCCGTGCGTACCCCGCAGGCAGGCGAGGAGAACAACTGGAACCGGCTGAAGGCTTCGCTTTCGATGCCGGACTCGACGACGGATACGACCGCCGATGCGGGTCACTCCGACGAAACGACCACCACCCCACAGGACATTCAGGACGACAACAAGCTCTGGGAGCTCGGCGAACTGCCCTTCGGTTACCGCATCGGCTGGTCCTTCTGCCGCAGCGGCTCCGAGCTGCATCTGGAGCAGTACAATGAGACCGACACGAACCCGCACTCCGCACAGTTAAACGGCGGCGGCACGGCCGTCACCCATATGACCAAAACCAAGACCATCGGCGAAATCTACACCAACAGCGTTCCGGCTTCGGACGGCGAAAAGGCCTACATTCTGAAGGACGGTCAGGTGATTTCCACGGACGGCAGCCGCGTTCTGATGACCGGCATCCGCACCTCGGCCGGACAGCACTTCTCACTCTACAGTGTTGAAAAGCTCAGCAACGACTGCTGGTTTGTGAGAATGACCGAAGGCTGGGAGAACGGCGGCGGCTGGGTCAACGAATACTGGTGCGACGGCAAGGGCAAATCCGTCCAGATTTCGGTTCAGTGTACGCCCTCCTATACCGTGCTGATTTCCGAAGATAAGTCCTGCGTGTATTATGTCGATGAATTCGGCATTTTCCGCGCCAACCGCTTTGAAAAGAATGCCGTAAAGCTCATGGACGGTGAAGCAATTCTGGCACTCAAGTCCGATGATCCCGAAACCTATGTCGCAACGCAGTACAGCTTCCTGAAGAACAATGTCCTCTATATCCCCGTCATGTACAATTCCGACGGCTCCGACACGGACGATGTGATTACGCTGAAGCTGGACGGCGACATGACACCGCAGCTCACCACGCGCCCGCTGGACTATCTGTTCAGACTCGGCGGAAAGATCTACGGCATCACAAAGGACGGCGTGAAGCTCGCAGAGTATCAGCCGGAGACCGGAACCGTCAGAGAAATCGCAAACCTCCGCAGCGCATATGCCGCCGCTGCAAAGGACGGCGCAAACGCTGCTGAAAAGGCGGCGCTGACCGAGCTGAGCCAGCACGGGAGAATCACCTCGATCGGAGCGGTCTGGGAGGATCTGATCGTTGTGACCGTCACAGATCAGACCTTCGCGGCCATCAATCCGCTTACCGGCGGCGTGCAGATTCTGCGCTGGTAATCGGCAGGCGGGCAGTGCCCGGCCGGCGCGGAGCCCGCGCTGGCAATTCCTAAAGCCCGCCACAGGCGAAAACAAAGCACAACCGAACTTCACCCCAATAGAACCACGCAAAATACCGGCGCCGCCATGTATTTCACTGGCAGCGCCGGTTTCTGTAGAAAGAGGTATCCGCTTCGAGCAAGCAGGCGCAGAAAAGGGGGACGCCCTCTATCGCAGGGCGTCCCCCTCTTGCCGCAAGACGGCAATTCACCCCCTTGCGGAGCTCTTCTTATGCAGGGGAGTTTCGCTCGCTGCGGCGAGCGACC
>JAFPQL010000232.1 GCA_017414145.1 Oscillospiraceae bacterium
GGAAGATCAGGGTCAGCTCCGAGAGCGTATAGTCCTGATCTGCGGGCAGCAGGATCACCGGCTGAAACAGTCCGGTCAGCATCGGAGACTGCAAAACCGGCAGCCGGACAGCGATAACCGGCCTGTCGATCTCCAGCTCTGCGCAGACAAGATTCAGCGCCGTAAACTGCGGGTCTGTGAGCGGTGAACCGAGCCGACGGATGCTGCGCTTCATGCTCACTTCGCCGCGAATCAGCAGAAAGAGCGAAACGGCAAAGCCGATCAGCCAGATGCCCAGCAGAAACAGCGCCCGATATTCCGAAGCGGAATCCGCTGTCAGATACATCCCGGCCGACGCCGGATGCGCCGCCGCGATGACCGGATTGCCGAAATGCGGCTTATACGGGGTCAGAAAGCCGATGCCGAGGAACCACCACGGCAGAAAGCGCCAGTGTGCGGACTGCATCGGGAGCAGCTTTTTTGCAGCAAACAGATAGCCAAGCGACACTGCGGTCATCACCGCAGAACAAAACAGCAGATGCTGCAAAATCAGTTCAGCGTTCATGTGTTTCTCCTTTCGTCCAGCAGCTTTTGCAGGGCGGCAATGTCCTCATCCGTCAGGTCGCCGGTGTCGCAGAGAGCGCGCATCAGCCCGGAGAAATGCCCGCCGGCAAACCGCTGCCGCAGACTGTCCGCCTCCACCCGCATATAGTCCGTTTCCGAAACGCACACATCGTAAAGCCGCTCCTTCCCCGCCTTTTCCGAGTGCAGAAAGCCCTTCTGCTCCAGTCGGGTCAGCATGGTCAGAATCGTCTGCGGCTTCCAGTCCCGGTCCGGCAGCGTCCTGCGCAGGCATTCGCCGACGGCAGCGGATGTGACCGGCAGCCGCAGACTCCAGACTGCCCGCATGACCTCAAATTCGGCATCCGGAAGCTTCTTCATCGGAACCACTCCTTTCTAACGACATTTGTCGTTAATTGCATTATACTACATTTGTCGTGAATTGTCAAGCCCTTTTCTGAATTTCATTGAAAAAGCCTCTCTGTGCCGGATGCTTGCAATTTCATGCAGGAAATGCTATAATAAAAACACCGCATCATCGCAGTTTGCGGGACGGAGAAAGCGTTCCGGCCGCGTGCGCGGTATCATCAGAGAATACGGGAGGGAGGCGACTGCGATGCCGCATATTCTGATCGTCGATGACGACACACATATCAACGAAATGCTGAAGGAAGCACTGGAGCAGGAGGGCTATCAGGTGCAGAGCGCCTACTCCGGCACGGAAGCGCTGCTGCGTCTGCAAGCGGAAAAGCCCGATCTGATTCTGCTGGATCTGATGCTGCCGGGGCTGTCCGGTGAAGCGCTGCTGCCGCAGATCAGCGGGGTTCCGGTGATCGTGGTCAGCGCAAAGGCGGGGCTCACGGACAAGGTCGGGCTGCTGCTGGGCGGTGCCGCCGATTACATCACCAAGCCCTTTGAGATGCAGGAGCTGCTCGCCCGGATTCAGGTGCAGCTCCGCAGACAGAATGCCGTATCAGACAGCGCCGTGATGCGCTTTCATGAGATTCTGCTGCACACCGATACCCACAGGGTCGAGTCAAACGGCGCGGAGATCCGCCTCACACGCACGGAGTTTGCGATTCTGAAGCTCCTGATGCAGAATCCGGAGCAGGTCGTCGCCAAGCTGACGATTCTTGACCGCATCAGCGCGGACACGCCGGACTGCACCGAGGATTCGCTCAAGATTCACATTCACAATCTCCGGAAAAAGCTGAAATCCGTCACCGGCAGAGACTGCATCTCAGCCGTGTGGGGCATCGGCTTCCTGCTGACCGCCGGACTTAACTGAATCTTCTCCCTTTTCTTAACCGGTTTCTTAACTTTTATATGGTATTCTGTTTTCAGAATCCAAAGAGGAGGTCTGGTTATGGACGATGTTCTGAAAACAAATAACCTTTGCAAAAGCTACAAGCATTTCAAGGCGCTGAACGGTCTGACGATGCATGTCCCGAAGGGCTCAATTTACGGCTTTGTCGGCAGAAACGGCGCAGGCAAGACCACGCTGATCCGTCTGATCTGCGGGCTGCAGTTTCCGACCGGCGGCGACTTTACGCTGTACGGCATCGGCAGCGGCAGTCCGTCGATCGAAACAGCACGCCGCCGGATGGGCGCGGTCGTCGAGACGCCCTCTCTCTTTCCGGAGCTGACCGCGGAGGACAATCTCAGGCAGCAGTACCGTCTGCTGGGACTGCCGAGCTTTGACGGCATTCCGGAGCTGCTGCGGCTGGTCGGACTGGAGCACACCGGAAAAAAGACGGCGAAAAACTTTTCGCTCGGAATGCGGCAGCGCCTCGGCATTGCGATTGCGCTGTGCGGCAGTCCCGATTTTCTCATGCTCGACGAACCGATCAACGGACTCGACCCGCAGGGCATCATTGAGGTGCGCGAGCTGATTCTGAAGCTGAACCGCGAACGGAATATCACCGTGCTGATTTCCTCGCACATCCTCGACGAGCTCGCAAAGCTGGCAACGCATTACGGGTTCATTGATGCCGGACGCATCGTCCGCGAGATGAGCGCCGAGGAACTGGACGCCGCCTGCCGCAAATGCCTGCGCGTGACCGTCACTGACACGGAGGCGCTCGCAAGGGTGCTTGAACAGTCCGGAACGGAATACAAAATTGTGGAGGCCAATACGGCGGATATCTACGCAAAGCCGAATATCTCAAAGCTCGCCTTTGCTCTGGCAGAGGAGCACTGCGAAATCCTCTCCTGTGCCGAGCATGACGAAAACCTCGAAGGCTTCTTTGTTTCTCTGGTGGGAGGTGGCAGCAATGAGTAAGCTTCTGTCCGCAGATTTTGCAAGACTGTTCATGTCAAAGACATTCCGGATTATCATGGTCATATGCTTCGCAATGGGGCCGCTGTTCAATCTGGTCAATATGTCCGGTTCCGATCAGAAAACGCTGGCAGGCTCCGTCGAGCCGGGCGTGCTGTTTCTGCTGCCGATGATGCTCACCGCCGTCATGGGGCTGAATGTCGTCTCGGAATTCACAAACGGTTCCATCCGGAACAAGATCATGATCGGACACAGCCGCCGGGCAATCTGCTTCTCGTGGATCATCGTCTATACGGCCGTGATGCTCACGATGTTCGCGGTGTTTTTCGGCACAGCCTTCCTCTCCGGCCGGCTGATGGGCTTTGATATGGCCGGCATCGAGGCAGGAAAGCTCGCCGCGAATACCGGCGTCATGCTCTGTTCCCTTCTGACGAATCTGATCTTTTCGCTGACAGTCTGTGTGGCATTTGCCGATTACAGAGGGCTTGCGGTGCTGTACCTGCTGATGGAATTTCCGGTGGTCGGCTTCTCGCTGATTTCCATGGCGTATCCGGAGAGCAAGGTGCTGAAATTCATCTTCCGGTTCTTCACCGGCGGCCTGATGACCGATCATCTGTCACTCTCGCTGCTGACATGGCCGGACAAGGGCTGGCTGACCGTGCTCTGCACGCTGTCATTCGGCGCCGTGCTGCTGGCAGTGCTCCTGCGGCATTTTTCCGCAAAGGATCTGAAATAACCGGCTGACCGTGCGGAGATTCCGATTTTCCGAAAGTGAGGCGCTGAAATGGTTTATGGGATGCTTGCCCTGTCGGTGCTGGCTGCGGTGATTCTCTCAGTCAGACTGTATCTGCTGAAAAAATCTGCAAGGGAGATCGCCGCCGCGCTCCCGCAGAAGCTCGAACTTGAAACGAATACGCTGATCGGGATTTCAAGCCGGGACCGCGATATGCGGGCGCTGACAGAAAGCATCAACCAGCAGCTTGCCCGTCTGCGCGAGGACAGGCTGCTGTACCGGCAGGGCAACGCCGAGCTGAAAAACGCGGTCACGAATCTCTCGCACGATCTCCGCACGCCGCTGACGGCAATCTGCGGGTATCTGGACATGATGCAGCGGACGGACGATCCGGAAAAAACCGCACGCTATCTGGCGGTCATACGGGAGCGCACCGCGCTGATGCGGCAGCTCACGGAGGAGCTGTTCCGGTATTCGGTCATTCTCTCGGACGAGCGCGATGCCGAAACCGAAGCCGTCTCGGTCAACCGCCTGCTGGCCGAGAGCATCGGCAGCTTTTATCCGGCACTGACGGCGCACGGCATCACACCGGAAATCTCGATCACGGAGGAGCCGGTCATCCGGACGGTCAGCCCTGCGGAGCTGTCGCGGGTGTTTACGAATCTGCTGAGCAACGCTGTGAAATACAGCGGCGGCGATCTGCGCATCACGCTGACGGCTGAGGGAGAGATCACTTTTTCCAATACGGCAAAAGAGCTAACCGCCGTGCAGGTGGAACAGCTCTTTGACCGGTTTTACACGGTGGAATCGGCGCGGTATTCGACGGGTCTGGGTCTGTCGATTGCGCGCACGCTGGCGGAGCGCATGGGCGGGACGATCACGGCAGAGCTGCACAGGGAAATTCTGACGATCCGGCTGCTGCTGCCCCCGGCATCCCCGCATGACCCCAGCGGGACAAACTGATATCAATGAAACCGGCGCTGCCATTGATGACATGGCAGCGCCGGTCAGTTTATATCATACAGTATCTCAGACGGATTCAAAACGGAGGACGCTGCACGCTCAGGCAGAATGCCTTATTTGCTTTCGTCGCCCGTTTTGCCGAATAAATCCTTCAGCTTTGAGAAAAAGCTCGCCCGCTTGGCGTAGTTCTTCGCCTCCAGCGAGGCCTCAAGCTGCTGAATCAGCTCCTTCTGCCGCTTGTTCAGCCCCTTCGGCACCTCAATGTATACCCGTACATACTGGTCGCCGCGGTCAGAGCGCTGCAGCCGCCGGATGCCCTTGCCCTTCAGGCGGAATACCGTACCCGTCTGTGTGCCTTCCGCGATCCGGTATTTGACATTGCCGTCCACCGTCGGCACCACAATCTCGTCGCCCAGCACCGCCTGTGCATAGGTGATCGGAATATCGCAGTGAATGTCAAAGCCGTCTCTCGTATAGAGCGGATGCGGACGCACACTCACGCCGACATACAGATCGCCGTTCGGACCGCCGTTGATGCCGACATCGCCCTGTCCGCTGACACGAAGCTGCTGTCCGTCATCAATACCCGCCGGAATGTTCACCGGGATGTTCTTGGTCACGCGGATTCTGCCCACGCCGCGGCATTTCTGGCACGGATTCTTGATGACCCTGCCCTTGCCGCCGCAATGCGGACACGGCTTCGACGAGGAAATCATGCCGAACGGCGTGCGCTGGGTCGCCTTGACCGTTCCGCGTCCCTGACAGCTCGGACATACATCCGCCGCAGTTCCGCCGGCACTTCCCGTGCCGCGGCAGTCCGGACAGTTCTCCATACGCTGCACGGACAGCTCAATGGATTTGCCGTTGACTGCTTCCATGAAGTCCAGCGTGACATTCGCCTGCAAATCTCTGCCCTGCCGCGGTGCATTGGCCGTATTGACCCTGCCGCCGCCGCCGAACATTCCGCCCATGCCGCCGAACAGACTCTCCAGAATCTCGCTGACATCGGAAAATCCGCCTGCGCCCGGCCCCATGCCGCCGCTTTCCAGACCTTCATGGCCGTACTGATCGTAAACCTGCCGCTTCTCCGGATTGGACAGCACCTCGTAGGCCTCGGTGATCTCCTTGAATTTCTCCTCAGCGGTCGGGTCATCCGGATGCAGGTCGGGGTGATATTTCCGTGCAAGCTGCCGGTAGACCTTTTTCAACTCCTCATCGGAAACATCTCTGCCGACGCCCAGCACCTCATAGTAATCTCTTTTGTCCGCCATATCACAGCAACCTTTCCGTATAGTCTGTTTGCCGCACCGCGCCGCTCCGGACGCCGCACGCACTCATTTTAATTTGTTCGGTCCGCAGCATCGTCCGCACTTTACAGCGCGGTCAGGGAAAGCTGCGGAATCGGGGACAGGGAAAAGCCCAGAATCACCAGCAGCACAGCAATCGCTGCCACTGTCATTTTCAGATATAAATGCTTGTCGCGGTCATTCATCTGCGCACCTCTCTGTCTGTCATCCGTCCAATGCCCGTACCGAAGGATACGGCGAGAGGGGCGGAAGAATCTCCCACCCCTGCCGTGTATTCAATGCTTACACATCGGTAAAGTCTGCATCCACAACATTCGGGTCATCGTTCCCGCTGCCGCCGTCATTTGCCGCAAAGCCCGCACCGGACATATCCGGCTGCCCGCCGGGATTTGCCTGATTGTAGAACTTCGAGCTCAGCGCGTAAAATGCGTTCTGGAGCGCCTCAGTCTTTGCCTTGATGTCGGCGGTGTTGTCGGTCTTCAGCGCTTCCTTCAGATCATTCAGCGCGGTATCAATCGGGGCTCTGTCCTCAGCGGAGACCTTGTCGCCGAATTCGTTCAACGCCTTCTCGCACTGGAAAACGAGCGATTCGCCGTTGTTCTTGGTATCGACCTCTTCCTTGCGCTTCTTGTCCTCCTCGGCAAACTGCTCTGCCTCGCGGACTGCGCGGTCGATGTCTTCCTTGCTCATGTTCGTGGACGCGGTGATGGAGATATGCTGCTCCTTGCCCGTGCCGAGGTCCTTTGCGGAGACATTCACGATCCCGTTCGCATCAATGTCGAAGGTCACCTCGATCTGCGGGACACCGCGGGGAGCCGGTGCAATGCCGTCGAGACGGAAGACGCCGAGCTGCTTGTTGTCCTTTGCGAATTCACGCTCGCCCTGCAGCACGACGATATCAACCGCCGGCTGATTGTCGGCAGCGGTCGAGAAGACCTGCGACTTCTTGGTCGGA
>JAFPQL010000233.1 GCA_017414145.1 Oscillospiraceae bacterium
GGAATTCGACCGCACCGTGCTGCTGCATCGGTCCGGTTCCGAACGGGAGCAGGAATTCGCGGCGATCAACGACTGCTTTCTCCGCGTCTCAGAAAACCCCGACCGCGTGTATTTCGTCTATCCGAACGGCTGGATCTGGCTCATGGGGAATGACAGCACCGATTTTGTACTCATCATGCTCATCATGCTGCTCACCGTGCCGATGATCTGCAATGAATTCTCGACCGGAATGTATCCGATTCTGCGGACGACCGCAAACGGCGGTGCGCGGCTCTACGCGGCAAAGGCCGGAGTGTGTATCCTCGCGGCGGTACTCGCGGCTGTGCTGATGTTTGCCGCACAGGTGATCTGCTGCGCCGCAGTGCTCGGACTGCCGCACGGCGAATACCCGCTGCAAAGTCTCAGGCCGTTTGCGCAGTCGCCCTATGCGGTCAGCATCTGCGGCGGCGCTCTGCTCACGCTGCTGAACCGCTGTATCGGCGCGGTATATCTTGCGCTGCTGATGCTCTGTCTCTCAGCGGTGTTCAGGCGTGCGCTTTCGGCGGTCTTTCTAGGGACAGCGTCCCTGCTGCTGCCGCTGATGCTGTTTTCGCAGAGCGATGCCAAATACCGCCTGCCCGCGCCGCTTGGCTTTCTGCACGCAGCCGGATATCTGCGCGGCACATTCCCGGCCTCGCCCGGTTCGCAGGAGACCGTCACAGTCACGGTGCCGCAGTACTGCGGTGTGCTTGCGGCATCGGCCGGCATCATGGTGCTGCTGTTCTGCATCGGTATGATCGCATACACCGGCATCCCGCTGCGCATCCGCAGGCGCAGAATCCCGCCTTGTATGCTCTGCGTATGCGCACTCCTGCTCACGGGCTGCGCGGATTCCACGCCGCAAAATCCGGATTGGACGGGCTTTGTGTTCGATCAGACCAAATGCGTCCGGACCGACCGCTTCACGCTGCAATCTGACGGACAGGAGCTCTGGCTCGAATTCCCCGATTCCGGCGGGCGGGCGCGTGTCTGCCGGGACTGCTTTCCCGACACGGACATCCAGCACGGATTTCCGTATTTCACCGACGGCAAAACGGTCTGGTATGTCCGACGGTACAGCAATTATCACCTCGCCGTGATCGCGCTGAACACGGACGATTTCTCCGAAAAGACCGTGTATGAGCTGGAGTCTTCCGACAATCTCGGTCACCGTGACCTGCTGTTCGGACTGGGGGCATACCTGCCGACGGCGCGGCCGGAGCTTGTGGATATCCAGTGCTTTTTCGTACACGGCGGACAGCTCATCATGCAGCAGAGCCGCGGCATCTTCTGCTGCGATCTGAATACCGGCACCGAAGCCTGCTTATTTGACGGCTATTCGCGGGGACTCGCGTACACAGACGGTGCGCTGTATTTCATCGACGCCTTTTCCGATCTGTACCGGTACGATCTGACGGACAGCGTCTGCGAAAAGCTGCCGGTCGGCAAGCTGGACGGGCTGTATGCCGCGGAAAACGGCCTATACTGCATTGCCGTGCGCGGCGGCGTATATTTCATCTCAACGGACGGCAGCACGGTCACGCCGCTGCCGGA
>JAFPQL010000234.1 GCA_017414145.1 Oscillospiraceae bacterium
GACCGAGCCGGTCACGACGACAACGACCACCAGAACGACTGAACCGGTCACGACGACAACGACCACCAGAACGACTGAACCGGTCACGACGACAACGACCACCAGAACGACCGAACCGGTCACGACGACAACGACCACCACAACGACCGAACCGGTCACGACGACATCCACCTCGACCACCGAACCGGAAACAACAACCAAGGAGACAACAACTGTTTCTGAAACCGAGCCGACGGATACAAAGCCGACCGAAACCACACCGACAGGCACCGAACCGACCGTTACGGAACCGACCAAAACCGAACCGCTCACGGGCGATGTCAACGGGGACGGAACCGTGGATAACGCGGATGCGATGCGTCTGCGCCGGTATGTCAACGGCTGGAAAGACATCGAACTCGCGGACGGCACCGCGGACATCGACGGCGACGGCGAGATAACGATCCGTGACGCAATGATCCTTGCGCGTTATCTCAACGGCTGGGAGCTTTACGACCGCTACTTCAAACCGGAAAATACGGAATAAAACGTGCCGGCGGATCCGTGCGCATGCAGCATTTTCGGATGACTGATGCGCCGGATCCGCTTTTTTTGCGCCGGAGCAGCTTGCGGGCGCTCCGGAAGACGCTGTGAAAAGTCTTGCATATTCTGCGTAAATATGCTAGAATGAAAACAGAACATGATATCCGATGAGCGACACCTGCACACGATCCGATCATCGCGCACAGGGGGAGAAGCATGTTATCTGTCAGATTTTGGAAACCGTTTGCGGCAATTGCAGCAGTCCTGTTCTGGGCTTCATGCCTGACCGCACCGTATTCTGTCCGCGCCGCCGGTTTGCCCGATGCAGAGGCAGCCGAAAAGCAGGTCGCCGCTGCGCAGGCGGAGCTCAAACGGCTGACCGCAGGCTACTGGAGAACCTGCGCCGTGCTGCTCTATGACATGGACGGCACGGAGCTCTATGCCTGTCATCCGGATCTGATGATCTCCGGCGCGAGCCTCATCAAGCTGCCGTATGCATTTTATTGCTGCGAACAGCACGAAAAGGGCGTGCACAGCCTCGATGACACAATGACCTATACCGCATCGTGGTATCACAGCGGAGCGGGCATCATCCGCAGGAATCCCTACGGCAGAACATACACCGTGCGGCAGCTGCTCGATTATGCCATGCGGTATTCGGACAATGTTGCATATGATATGCTGGTGTATCTGTTCGGAACGGAAGGCTTCAATGACATGGTGCAGGAATGGGGCTATGAAACGCGCCTGACGCAGTATTCGCACTTCCCTGCCGTGACGGCCTCCTTCATGCGCACGGCAATGGAGCAGGTGCAGCAGCATGCAGCGGACAGCGAATGCCGGAAGATCGTCTGGGACGGGCTCAACGGCTCGACGAGCGGCTATGTGCGGCAGGTGCTCGGCAGCAGTGTGCCGATCGCGCTGAAATACGGCAGCATACCGGATTGCTGGCATGAGGTCTGCTATGTCGGCGGCGACGGCAGCCTGACGGTGGAAGACGCGCAGATGATCCTGCAATACTATACAGAGCATATTCTTGCGGGCAATGCGGTCGGCTGGGAAGACCTGACCGCAGCCGCGCCCTGACGCGGCATTGCACCGCCTGAAAAAATTTTTTCTGCTTTATGCAACCTTTCCGGAAGAAACGCTGTCATATTAGGCAGAGGAACATGAAAGGCGGTGTCACTGTGAATGACGAAAAACTGATCGGATTGTTTGAAGCCCGCAGCGAGCGGGGCATTGAGGAAGCGGACCGTGCGTACGGCGGTCTTTGCAGATCTGTTGCAATGCACATACTGTCTGATCGTCTGGATGCGGAGGAATGCGTGAATGATGCGCTGCTGCATGCATGGAACGCGATCCCGCCCGCAAAGCCACGGCGTTTTTCGGCTTTTCTGGCAGCCATTACGCGCAATCTTGCGCTGAACCGTTATGCGGCGGACCATGCCCAGCGGCGCGGCGGCGGACAGATGCCGCTCGTGCTCGATGAGCTGGCGGAGTGCATCTCCGCAAAGGAGAATACCGAGCATGTGCTTGACCGCATGGCATTGCATGA
>JAFPQL010000027.1 GCA_017414145.1 Oscillospiraceae bacterium
CCCCCTTTCGGTTTTCCCAAGTATATGCTTTGCATATACGGCGCGCATCCCCTTTCCTGATTTCTCTTCCCCTGGTTGCTTGGCTTTCGTTTCTTGGCTGCTTTTGTTTATTGTTCTATCGGGGCAAAGTCCGGCTGTGCCTTGTTTTCGCCCGCGGTGGGCTTTAGGTCATTGCCAGCGCGGGCTCCGCGCCGGCGGGCTTTAGATCAATGGCAGCGGGCACTGCCCGCCGCCGGCGGGCTTTAGGAGTTGGATGCCGGCACTGCCGGCCCGCCCGGCATAATAATGATGCACAAGGCTCTCGTATCCCAGACGCTTTAAGTCACTGTACCGGATATTGTACCGCGCCTTCGTGTGTGTGCCGCTGATCAGACTCCGCAGACATTCCTGCGCATACCGGTCAATCACACTGAGACTTTCCGCGGTGGTAATCACCGGGAAAAACCAGCAGCTCCACGACAATTCTCCGCCGTCTGCGCGCTCCAGCAGCTTGCGGTTGAAAATCCGGATAAATGCCGATGCCGCCTGCTCGCCGGTATAATTGCCGCGCTTTTTCCAGCGGGCAAGTGCGCGTGCCTTGCGCCGCATCTTGTGCTTGATTTTTGTCACGGATGCCGGTGCAATGTCAATCACGCCGTCCCGGTAATAAAAGCCCAGAAAGCTCCAGCCGTCCTCCGGCGCAAAAAAGCACTCCTTATCGGGATTGACCCGCAGTCCCGCCGCATCCAGCGCAGAACGGATTTCGGCGGCATATTCCGCGGTCTGCTCCGGCGTCGGCGCAAACAGGATGATGTCGTCGGAATAGCGCGCATACGGCACACCGCGTGCATAAAAAGCCGCGTCCAGCGCACGCAGATAGAGATTGGCATAAAAGGACGACTGCGGCGTTCCCGCCATGATGCCCTTTTCCTCGGCGATGATGCGCCCGCGGTCCAGGACGCCTTCTGCCGTCAGCAGACTGCGCAGAAATGCCAGCAGCGCCGGATCGTCCGGCATGACTGCCTCCAGCATCGGCAGCAGCCGGTCTGTCGGCACAGAGTTGAAGTAATTGCTGATGTCAACCTTGTAGGCGTACATCTGCCGGATGCCCTTTGTCCCTGTCAGGCGCCGGATTGCGTCCTTTGCGGTGCGGGCGGGACGGAATGAAAACAAATTCGGGCTGAACAGGCTGTCATATTTTCGCAGCAGCAGATAGGTCAGCAGCTTCAGAACCGTGTTTTCCGCGTCCGGATAGGTGTAGACGGTGCGCTTTTTCTGCGTGTGCAGCTTGCTGATGATGCTTTTCGACGGCAGCGGAAACGCCGCACCGGATGCGATGCGCGCACAGACCGGCAGATAGTCCTGACGGTCAATAAAACGGCGCAGCTCCGGCAAAAACGAGCCCGGAACTGCGAGAGATGCTTTGTATTCGTAGAACCGTTCCCAGACGGCGGGATCGGTCAGCTGATCCAGCATAGACATCGTGTCTGATTCCTTTTCGTTTGATACTTGACGCGGAACATCACTTTCCGGACGGCTTGCGGTAACGCCCGAAGTAGATGCCGTCCGCGACATACTGATCCGCCTGTGAGACCCACATCGGGAATTGTCCCGTCGCAGCAGCAGTCTGACCGTTCAGCATTCCCGTGTGGAATGAGATGTGCCGGAATTGCCGCAGCACCAGCTCCATGCGGGAATAGGGGCAGTTTTCCGGCTTTTCATACAGCATTTCGTCAGTCAGCGTGTCCAGATAGTCCATCGTCTTCTGTTCGACTGCATCGAGATAGGAAAGAAGCTGCTCGTCCGTCAGCACGACGGATGCCGGATTGTCCGGATTGTCCATGCCGTCCTCATGAAAGGGCGGTTCTGTATAGTCGAACGGATTGATGAACCACTTGTCGGCGGAATGCAGTGCGTGATACGCCCAGCGCCAGCAGGGCGCGCCGCAGCAGAGGGCATTGCGGTCATAGGTTTGAATGGATGTCCGGATGTTCAGAAAATTCGGCCGGACGGCTTCCTTGATTATCATGCAGAGGGAATTCATGCGGCTGGGCTCCTTTCCGTATGCACAAAAACAGAAAGAGAAGGCGTTAAATCCCGGGAAATCCCGGGAAGTACCAGACCGTACACGGGCAGACTGCCTGCGAAGTGCGATACAGCCCGTGCCTGATCCGCCGCAGGCGCATAAGCGTTCTCTTTCTGTTTTTGACAATATTGAATACCGCGGCTTCCGGTTCAGCGGTTCAGCGCCGCACGGGTTCGCTCGGTGACATAAGAGCGGGTGTTCCACCAGCCCTCGTGGTCGTAGTAATACCGCAGATACGGGATACCCGCACGCAGGGTATCGCGTCTGAGCCTGAACACGCTCGAAGAATCATTGAGCAGCTCGACGACCAGCGCGCACTGCCCGTCCTTCATGAAGCGTACAGCGGCGCGTTTTCCGTTGTTGAACTGTTCGGTTTCCAGCGAATACTCCGGAAACTCGGCGCGGAAGATGCGGTCAAAATACTCCAGATAAGTGCCGTTGAAGGTAAAGGAATTTTCCTCGGCAGGCGGCACGGTGCCGCCCCACGGCAGTCCGGAGAGGACAGGTTCTTCCGCAGCAGCCGGCTCTGCGGGGGCAGTCTCAGCCTGTGATGCGGCAGGCGCATTCTGCTGAACCTGTTCTGCGGCTTTGTCCATCACATCAAGCAGCTTGTCAAGCAGCGGGCTGTCCGGCTTTTTGCCGCCGAACAGATTAGAAAACAGTCCCATATCAGAGCCCTCCTTATAACGGATGCTGTCGGGTGAACCCCGCAGCCATCAGAATATGGGACTATTATACCATATGCCGGTACGATTGTCAAGATGAAAAGCACAACATTCCTGCACAAATTTCATAAAATACGATGCGCGTTCAACATATTTTTCAACCGCTTTCAACAGAATCAACGACCGGCAGTGCCGGCTGCCATTGATCTAAAGCCCGCCGGCGGGCAGTGCCCGCTGCCATTTCCTAAAGCCCACCGCGGGCGAAAACAAGGCACAGCCGGACTTTGCCCCGATAGAACAACAAACAAAACCAGCCAAGAAACGAAAGCGGAGCAACAAAGGGGTCAAAGGTAAGGAAGAGGGATGCGCGCCGTATATGCAAAGCATATACTTGGGGGAACCTTAGGGGATAGGGGGAATGAGCTGCGGTACG
>JAFPQL010000235.1 GCA_017414145.1 Oscillospiraceae bacterium
CCGTAGCTCGAAAAGCCGCCGCTTGGGAGCTGCTTGGATGAGAGCCAGTCCACGGCACGGCTGACCGCCTGCCCGACGGCCTGCTGCTGCCGGTATGGCGCCAGTGCCTGCAAAGTCATCGCCGTGACATCCGGGTCGCCGTATTCTCCCATCAGCGTCCAGCCGCCGTCCGCACACTGTACGCGGAGCAGCGCGTCAATCACCTCATCGCTGCCGGTGCCGCACGGAACGCCCTGATTGATGAGATGCAGCCCGAACACCTGACTCATCAGACCCTGCTGTCCGAGACTGTCCCGTAGGAGCGTCTCACAGCGCTGCGGGATATCCCCGTCCGACGCCGCAATCAGTGCCAGCGCACAGCGCTGCTTGCCCGTCGCGTTGAAAAAGCTGCCGGAATCGAGCTTTTGCTCCAGCGCACGCCGGTATCCCCGATAATCGAGCCGGCTGCCGCCCGCCTTCAGCGCCATGACATACCATTCCGGCGCACCGGTTCCGGCAAGATCGGACAATTCCCCGTCCAGCCACGCCTGCAAAGACTGCCCGCCCCTTGCCGCATCGAGGATTTCAAGGGCGGCATCGGCAATCGGGTCGGCTGCTCTGACGGGCAAAAGCAGCCGGATGCCGCTCAGAAATACGATCAGAGCAAGGCATCCGGCTGCAAGCGTGCGCAGTCTGTTATTCCGCATGACGGCGGCGCAGGACATATGCCGCACCGAGCGTCAGAACAGCCGTCACGGCAAGCGCTGCCGGCGCACTGTCGCCCGCCTTCGGCGCAGGCTGATTGCCGCCGTCTGCCGCAGCACCGCTGTTACCGCCGGATGCTGCCGTACTGTCTGTCGCAGAGGACTCCGAAACGGAAGCGGTTGTGCTGTCCTCGGAAGCCTTCGTGCTGTCTGCAGGCGCCGTGGTATCCGTCTCCGGGGGATAAGAAATATCAGCCGCAGTGATCAGTGCCAGCGGCGGGAAAATGACATGATCTGCACAGGTCGCACTGATCTGCGCGATGCCGGCATCATCCAGCGTCACGGTGACCTTGCCGTCCGCATCCGTGACCAGTGTGGTTTCCATGCCGTTGATCGTCAGAACCGCACCGCTGAGCGGCTTTGCGATCTGATTATAGTTCTCGTCCCAGCCGGCCTCGTTCAGCGTCAGCGTGAAGGCCTCACGGGTGCCGACTTCTGCCTCGGCGGGATCAAAATAGGTGTAGGTGTCGTAATTTGCAGCGGTATTCTGCATGACGCCCGCGTACACGGTATCGCCGTCCTTGACCGGATCGGTCGGGCTCATCGAAAAGACATTGTTGACGAGATAGGAATAGCTGCCGCCGTTTTCGACGCCCCAGAGCTTGGCAATGCTCTTGCCCCACTTGGAATCGACCAGCTGGAAGCCGGCTGCGGCGCCGCCCTCAAAGCATTGTTCATGCGCTGCGGTCAGTGCGTCCGCGACGGTCAGTGCGCCGTCGCCGTCCAGATCGGTCACGGTCACTTCTTCGTGGACAACGGCCAGCTTGCCGGCGTTTGCAATGGTCACATAGACCGACGCGCTGTCCTCCGCCGCTGCGGAAATGCCCTGTGCAGCGGTCAGTGCCAGCAGCACGGCCGTGCATCCTGTCAGAATCTGCTTTTTCATCATGATTCTCCTGTTCCCCCGCCCTGCTCGCGGGTGTCAGATTGTTTTGCCGCAATTTTCGCGGCTGTCCGTTTCCGTTTCGCAGCAATCCGGCGCTGCTGTGCCGGCGCAGAATCCGTCCGGGCAGGTTTGAGACCTGCCGCTTCGAGTGCGCGCGGCCACGGGCCGAGATACGCCTTGATCCGGACGATCTCCTCCGCGGTGAAATCTCCGCGCTGCGGGAATCGGTCAAGACCCTGCTGCCGCAGGAACGCCTGCTTCTGCCGCAGCATCCGGACCGCCTCGTCCCGTTTTCGGGAATCCGCCATACGCCTCACCTCACAGCATCAAAAAAGCGCCTTTTCCCTCCGAACCGGAAGCAAAAAGCGCAGTCCTCCCGCACAGACCTTCAGGGCGCAGCACACCCCTTCGATTTGCTGCGGAACGGCTGCACCTTTCATGCCCAAAAGTGCAGAACACAGCCGATCAGGCTGCATTCTCCGTCCAAACGGCTGCGGGCGAGTATTCCGACTCTGACGGTAATGGCGGTTGCGACGGATTTTCACCGTACTTCCCTCTGATTCGCAAAAGCGAAGCCCGCTGCCGAACATGATTCACTTTTCAACAGTCACATTATAGCACACTTTGGCGGGAATGTCAAGCGCGGCGCGCCTCAGCGAAACCGGTTCTGCTGTTCATCATACGAAAAGCCGGATTCTGCGAGCTTCTCAATGATCTCGCGCTCATTGCAGCCGTTTTCCGCACAGAATTCCGTCAGACTCATGCCAGTATCGCGCAGCTCCGTGTTCAGATAGCTGAACAGAATAAACGGATCATTCGGCAGCTTCACGGTGATCACCTCCGTTTGGATTGATAAAAAACACAGCAGGTGCGCGGATTCCACACCTGCTGTTTCTGTACGCTGTCAGCCCGCGGCAGTGCAGGCAACGACGAAGCCGTCGATGTTGTCGCCGGAGATCGTCGGCTCCATACCGGCCGGATACGGAATCGAGGTGGTCGAGCCCATCTGCGATGCCGGCACATAATAGACCTCGTAGTCCTTGTCGCCGTAGCTCATCCGGAGATGCTCGCCGTCCCATGTGTGGGAGCGCAGCTCATTCAGATATTCCTCCAGACAGAGGTTCTTTTCCGCCATATACCGTGCGTGCGGCACGCCGACATAGCGGTAATGCCACGGCAGCGCGTTCATGCCGGTCTCGCCGGTCTTGTCTGCCGGATACCGCACGATAAAGCCGAATTCCGGCGCGTGCTGCGGCATCCAGGCGTATTCGCCCTCACCGGTCAGGCCGCTGTGCTTGCCCGCCGCCTCATTCAGCACGGAAATATCCAGCGAGAGGCCTGCTGCGCGCTCCGGAATATTGACCTGAAATTCCGGTGCGGACGGAACCTGCGTGGTCGCGTAGACCATCAGATTGTTCTTGCCGGTCGAGGCGAAGAACGAATTGAACAGCGAGACCATCGGGGTGATCATTTCATTGTTGACGAGCAGACCGCGGTTCGGCAGACGGATGTGGTCATATTTGATTGCCGAGAACGGCGTCATCGCGGGCGCCGAGGAGAGCGGATGCTCCGCATTGATCAGAATCAGGCTGCCGGAATGCACATCGGTATTCGGCACATCGGTCGTCAGCGCGTCGGTCGGCGCCGGATTGGTCGCAGCCGTCGTCGAGGAGCTTTCGCCGCCGGTCTGATCGCTTCCCGCCGTCAGATCGGTCGGAAGTGTCGATTCCAGCGTGATATCCGTCGCAGCGGTTCCCGGCACGATGTCCGAGACGGAGCTGGTCGGTGTATGCACATTCAGTTTGCCGCGCATATTGCCCCAGTCAATCCAGAGCCGGCGGAAAAAGTCCACCGCAAAGATTCCGATGATGACCAGGGTCAGAACCTGTGCCACAGGGCCGAAAATGAAACGGCGATTCATGATTTCAGTTCTCCCTTCTGTGCAGAAGCATCCTCCTGCATGGGTAATGCCTTGGGCGGAGCGGGGAGCAGCGCCGAGACGCGTTTCGTCATTTCCTGCCGCACCTGTTTCAGCACAGCGGGGGCGGGATTTTCCGGATCGGTCTGCGGGATGCTGAACGGCGCACCGAACCGGACGGTAATTCTGCTGCGGAAGTGCAGCTTACCGGAAAAGGAGATGCCGACCGGCACGACAGGCACGCCTGTCTGTGCGGCGATCAGCGCGGCACCGGTCTTGAAGCGGCCGAGTGAGCCGTCCTTCGAGCGGGTACCCTCCGGAAAAATCAACGCATTTTCGCCGTTTTTCAGGCGATCACTCAATTCTGCGAGCGGAGAGAGATCTCCGGTTCCGCGGTCAATCGCAACCGCGCCCAGCCGGCGCAGAATCAGACCGGCCAGACCTTTGGAAAACAGCTCCTGCTTTGCGAGAAAGCAGAACTGTGTTTTGCGGTTTTGCAGCCCGATCAGAATCGGGTCGGCATTGCTTCTGTGATTGCTGACATAGAGGCAGCCGCCCGCCTGCGGAAGATTCTCCTTCCCCTCTGTGCGGATCCTGAACGCCGCACGCATCAGAACGGACATCACACCGAACGCAACCTTATAAAACACGCTCATATACCGAGCATCTCCCTGCATACGGCGAGCATCATTTCCTCAGACTGATCGAGGTCGGCATTCGTCGTATCGACCAGAACGGCATCCTCTGCCTTCCGGAGCGGTGCGATTTCGCGCTCTGTGTCCTGCTTGTCACGCCGGATGACATCCGCGAGCACTTCCTCATAGGTCTGCACGCCGGGCTGCTTCTGCTCCAGCTCCAGGAATCTGCGCTCTGCGCGCTTCTCCGCCGATGCCGTCAGGAAAATCTTGACCTGTGCATCCGGCAGGACGACGGTGCCGATGTCGCGCCCGTCCATGACGACCGACTGCTCCGCTGCAAGCTGACGCTGCATTCCGAGCAGGTGCTCCCGCACAGCCGGAATGGCCGAGACGCGGGACGCCGCCATAGAGACCTCCGGTGTCCGGATGACCTCAGAGACATCCTCGCCGTTGAGCAGGACGCGCTGCACGC
>JAFPQL010000236.1 GCA_017414145.1 Oscillospiraceae bacterium
CTTTCGTCAACGGGTTTTGAAATATTCCTTCAAGAAAGGTGTCAGTGAAGCGGCGCGGCGGTATCATATAAGCCGAAAAACAATCTATGTGTGGAGAAAACGGTATGACGGCTGCGCTACAAGTCTCCCAATGCGGTGCTGGCGGAGTATCTGGCAGTCATTTGAGCGCCGGAAAGCCCAGCCTGTTCCGGTCGCCTGCGGCTCCCTCCACAGGCTGGGCTTTCCAATTCTGGTACTTCGTATTTTTTTGGAAGGAATCTGTCACCTATCATTGACATTCCTACACCGGCCCGGCGGGAGTTTTTTGAAAATGGGTTTACATTCCGGAAAAACTGTGGTATAATAATATGGAGTATCTCTGCCCTGACGGAGATTTCAGAAAAGAGGGGATGTCATGGCAACAATTTACACAGACGAATCGCGGGAGCAGCGCTATGCGAGACTTCGCGCCAAAAAGCGAAAATGTGAAAAGGCGCTGGATATCCTGATGTGGATCACGCTGCTGGTCGGGGCGTTTGATTTGATTCCCGGCCTGTTCAGCGGCCTGTTCAACGGGCTGTTCGGCGGCAGTCTCGACAATTTCTTCGCATTCTTCTTCTCATTTGCCGGTGCGGTCGCCGCCATATACGCAATATATGCCAAAAAGTTCTTCCATACGCTCGCAGCGATTGCGTTCATCACGGTCATCAGTGCGCTTGGTGCGGCGATGGCAGGTCAAATGGCGATCAGCACGGGATATATCGTCATTCTGATTCCGGTCGCCGTGATCGACCGCATCTGGAACGGACTGGAAAAGGAGGAGGGCTTCCCGCTCTTTGACATCTCCTACGCCGAGCGAGAGGAGCGCCGCCGCAATCAGGAAAAGCTGACCGAGGTGCGGATGCTGCGGGCGGGATACCGCGTCGCGGCGGACGAACAGCCCGCTGATATGCACGATCTGCTGGACAGCGAACGGGATGTTCCGGTCATGCCGGCGCATCCGCGGGGCTATCACGACCGGTTCCTCGGTTCCGCAGCCGTTTCCGCCCCCGCAGCCGCCGTACCGTCCGGCATCATGGACACACTGGAGGAAATCGGCGCACAGCAGCCGGCTGAGAATGCCGCACCTGCTCCGCTGCCCGCACCCGCTTCGGATGCGGTGTCTGCGCCGTTGCCCGTACTCGAAGCACTGGACACACAGCCCGTCACACCGGGCAGAGCAGCCGACGCGGTCCGCCCCGGCATCCGGGAGCCGGAGCCCGCACAGAATTGATACAGAAAGGATGGCGATTTACATGGCAAACCCCAATCAGACAGGCAATCCCTTTGAAAACGAAAGACCGCAGCTCGTACACCTCGAAAAGGATCAGTCCCATTACGAATACTGCAGAATGCAGATGCACGACATCGACGCATCGCACCGCCGGACATTTTTCTATAATCTGGTCATCTGCATCGCGGTCAGCCTGCTGGCAGTGTTCCAGATCTACATCGGCGGCTTCTCGCTGACAGGCGGCACAGGCCATATGCACGAGGTGCTCTCCGGCATGGAACGGCTGAAAACCATTCTGACCTTCGGCATTGTCCAGATCGTCGTCTCGATGGTGATTATGCTGCTGGGCTATCTGGCATGGGCAAATTACCGGATCCTGAACATCATCCTCGCGGTGTGGTACTTCATCGTGACATTTCTCGGCATTCTCCGGCTGGACTATGCAACCGGCATCGTCGGCGCGGTCGGTCTGGTCGTGTACTGCTTCGCAATCCGCGACAATCAGCGGGAGGCAGTGCTCGCCGAGATGGACGGCTATCCGAATTTCCAGGAGCGGTTTGACATTCAGAAATCGGACATTGTCGTGGCGACGCTGATGGCGCACAAGGGCGAACGGCGTACAAAGTCCACGCTGTTCACGACGGATTATTCCCTGCGCAGAAGCAAAAAGCGCAGAGCCGCAGAGCCGCAGCCCGCATCCGACGATCACGCCGGAGAAGCGCTCGCCGAGACCCTGCAAAAGCATATTGACGAGGTGAAGACGGGCAGCGAAGCAGCCGGCAAAGCCGTCACGGAAGCACAGTGGCAGAATCCTGCGCGGTATTTCACGGCGCGCATGGACACCGAACTCCAGTGCATCGCGGCCGATGAGGACGCAAACGGGGAGGAATTCCCGTTCCGGCTGGCGCTCTCCGAGGGAGACTGTGTCCGCTCCTTTGCGGGTGAGCTGGCCGTCAACGGCGTGCCGTATATGCCGGATTCCCTCAACGCCGCACACCGCTTCCGGATGCGCATTGCGGAGTCCGGTTCCCGCATCCGCATCGCCATGAGCCGCATCTCCGAGGCGGAATATCTGGCGGCGTGTGAGCAGAAGGGAACGGCAGCGCCGGAATCTGCCGCGAAGCCGGAGCCGGCCGCAGAGCCGGAGACCATGCCGGATGTGACAGAAATCCCTGCGCCGCAGCCGGCAAATCCGCAGAAATCTGCCGCGCCGCAGCAGGGCGGCGGACGCAAAAAGAAAAAGCATCGCTGATGCCGTGAGGGGGACGCAGAATGGATGACTATATCGAGAAGCAGCTCGGCAAGGAGCATGAATATGTCCTGCTGCGCGACCGGAAGCTGAACGCGGACGCCCAGCTCCGCAAATACTTCTGGATCCAGCTGATTCTGAGTATTGTGCTGTTCGGACTGGCGATGTTTGCCGCTGCGGACATGAGCCGTTCGGGCGATCTCAAGGGGCCGGGAAAATTCTTCTGGTCGATGAACGCCGCCGGCATTCAGATCATACTCGGCGTGATTTCACTGGTCTTCTGTGTGCTTGCCGGATACAGAAAGCGCTGGGCGACCTTTGTCCTGATTGCGCTTTATCTCGGCATGATGCTGTTTTCCCTGAGCAGTCCGCAGGTCGCGCTGCGTACGGGAAATGCGGCGCTGGCGGTGTTCGGCGTCGGGCTCAATGTCTGGGTGCAGCGGGCGTTCAACACCGACGAGGAGCTGAAGGAATATCCGGGTTATCCGCTCTTTCTGATGAACGCGGAAAAGGCGGATTATCACCCGTCGCTTGTGGTCACTGCCCGCAAGGCGTCCGACCGCATGGAGTCCATCGGCGGTGATGCAGATGCGGCACAGCAGACTGAAATGCCTGCCCTGACCGCGCCCGCGGACATCCTGCTGGACGACATGGACGCGTCTGCGCAGCAAAATCACCGCGCATCGGAGCGGACACTCTCCGCGCCCGATGCTTCGCTGGAGCAGTTCGGCGCAGGGGGCGTTCAGAGCGGCAGAGCTGCGGAGGAACTCCCCGCGCTTTCGCCGGACGCCGTTCTTTCGGATATGACCGCGGAACGGACAGCGCCGCACCCGGATTCCGCCGCACAGCTTCCGGATCCGGAGGAGGTGCGCGCACGCCTTGCCGCCATGCGGGATGCCCGTCTGCGGGATGCCGGAAATATGAACGAGGCACAGGGCGGCGGCGCGCCGTTACAGTGAGGTGTCCGCGATGATACAGCAGACGGAACGGACGGAGCATCTGCGCTGTCTTGCCGTGACGGCGCTGTGCTGGCTGCTCTGCGCGGCGGGAACCGCTGCGGGGACGCTGATTCACTGCATAGATGTCCGCGGGACAGGAGAACACCACGGCGGCGGACTGATCGCCTCCGAGCTGGTTCTGGTGCATCCGCTCTGCGCGCTGGCAGGCACACTGACTGCTTCCGCGGTCATCGCCGTGCTCTGGTTCCGCGGACTGCGGCGAAGTCTCCTGTACTTCCGCGGGCAGCATCCGCTCTGGTATGCCGCGTGGGGGCTGCTGTTTGCCGCCGGTCTGATTCTGATTTTCGCGGCGGAGCTGATGACATATATCTGGCGGGCGGGGCTGTTTATCGACCCGCGTCCGGAATGGACGATGGCGCTGCTGTTTCTTCCGCCGGTGCTGCCGGCTGTCCTGCTGGCGGGATATCTGCTGCGGCTGCTTCGGCATCGCCGGAACGCCGTCTGAATCAGACCGCATACACGGAAGGCGCTGCGTTCCGTTGTGTGTTCAAAAAAGGAGTATCCCCGTATGAATCAGAATGAACAACCGCTGATTGCGATTCTGTCGCATGACAAAAAGAATATCATCGGCTGCCGCTCGGTCAAATCCGCACCGATTTTCGCACCGGGCAAGGGGCCGAAATTTGTGCTGAACGGCGTAGACCGCATTTCCGTGTTCGGAGAGCATACCGTTCTGCTCGGACTGTATGCCGGGGAGGCGGATATCGAAGCGGAAATCCGTGAAATTGCAGAGGCGATTGCAAGGGGCGAACGCACCTATACGCTCCGGCACTGTGCAGATACGCCGTTTGGCGCGGAATGACAGAAATCCGGCAGAAGCACCGCCGGAACGGACTGTTTTGAAAGGAGACTTGGCCGATGTTCGCAAAGGTCAGCAGCATGGGGCTTTTCGGGCTGAACGCCTTTCCCGTCGATGTGGAGATTTCGGTCAGCAAGGGGCTGCCGCGCTTTGAAATCGTCGGTCTGGCGGATACTGCCGTGCAGGAGAGCCGCGAACGCATCAAGGCAGCGCTCTATGCCTGCGGCATCGTGTTCCCGACGAGCAGCTGCGTCATCAATCTGGCGCCTGCCGATACGCGCAAGAACGGCAGTATGCACGATCTTGCCATTTTCATGGCGATTCTGGCGGCGCTCGGCAGAGTGACCGTGCCGGAGGATGCCGCGATCGTCGGCGAAGTCTCCCTAAACGGCGATGTCCGGCGCGTCAACGGCGTGCTGCCGATGACTTTGACCGCGAAAGAGCGCGGCATCAGAACCGTCTATGTCCCGCTGGAAAATGCGCGGGAGGCGGCAGTGGTCGAGGGCATGACCGTCTACGGCGTGCCGAATACCGGCGCACTGCTGAAGCATCTGGAGGGCGACGAGCTGCTGACACCGGTCGGCCACATCGGGCTGACGGCCGTCGGGGCGCCGCCTGTGCCGGACTTTGCGGATGTCCACGGACAGTCCGCCGCGAAATACGCGCTGGAGCTTGCTGCGGCAGGCGGACACAATGCCCTGCTGATCGGGCCGCCCGGCTCCGGCAAAAGTATGCTCGCAAAGCGGATGCCCGGCATTCTGCCGGAGCTGACCTTTGCCGAGTCCATTGAAACGACGAAGATTCACTCGGTCGCCGGTCTGCTGGATGCGGAGCATCCGCTGGTGACGGTCAGACCGTTCCGTGCGCCGCATCACACGATCTCCTCTGCGGGACTGGCGGGCGGCGGCACGATTCCGCATCCGGGCGAGATTTCGCTCGCGCACAACGGACTGCTGTTTCTCGACGAGCTGGCGGAATTTGACCGCAGAACGCTGGAGATTCTCCGGCAGCCGCTCGAAGACCGCGAGGTCACGATCTCCCGTGCCGCCGGTACGGTGCGCTATCCCTGCACGATCATGCTGATCGCGGCGATGAACCCCTGTCCCTGCGGGTATCTCGGTCATCCGACCAGACCCTGCACCTGCGGACAGCGCGCCGCGTCGATGTACTTAAACCGCGTCTCCGGGCCGCTGCTGGACCGCTTCGACCTGCATATCGAGGCGGCGCCGGTCAGCTTTGACGACCTGAGCGGCGGAAAACCCGAGGAGCCGAGTTCCGAGATCCGCAAGCGGGTCATCGCGGCAAGAGCGCTCCAGACCGCCCGCTTTGCCGGGACGAAAATCACCTGCAATGCCCGCATTACGCCGGACAAGCTCGCCGCCTTCTGCCCGATGACTGACAAGGCAAAGGCAA
>JAFPQL010000237.1 GCA_017414145.1 Oscillospiraceae bacterium
CCGCAGGGGGAAACAGAAAAATTCATGGAAGGGCGGGATATCATGATGAGAGGGAAATTTCGCACAGCGGCACTGTCGCTGGCGGCGCTGCTGACGATGCAGCAGGTACCGGTTTTTGCGGCGGAGGGCGCGGCCGCGGTCCGGATCAGTGAGGTCTGTACGCAGAACCGCACATCGCTGCTGGACGGCTACGGCAGCGCATCGGACTGGATTGAGCTGCATCATGCCGGCAGCACCGCGGCGGATCTGACCGGCTGGACGCTGTCGGACAGCGGGACGGTTTTTTCGTTCCCGCAGGGGTTTTCCGTTGCGGCGGGCAGCCGCACCGTGATCTTTGCGAGCAAACAGGCGTCCCGCGGCGGCGAGCTGCACACCGGCTTTGCGCTCAGCAAGAACGGCGAGACGCTGACGCTGCGGGATGCGTCGGGCGCCGTCGTGCAGGAGGTCGTGATTCCGCCGCTTGCGGAGGACGAAAGCTACGGCACGGTGGAGCGCACCGGCGAATGGGCGGTGATGCAGCCCTCTCCCGGCGCCGCGAATTTCAGTGCGGTACCGGAGCCGCAGTTTTCGCTCGGCTCCGGCTTTTATGACGCGGCAAAACCGCTTTCGCTGACGCTGACTGCCGCGGGGGAGATTTACTATACGACCGACGGCTCTGACCCGTCTGTCTCCGCGTCGGCCGTCCGGTATCGGGAGCCGATTGTGCTGAAGGACCGTTCCGCCGAGCCGAATCAGCTTGCCGCCATGCAGTATGAGGAACACAGCACGCAGTCGATCATGCTGAAAACCAAATTCCGTGCGCCGGTTTATCCGGTGGAAAAGGGTCATGTCATCCGCGCCGCGGTCAGGTCGGAGGGGAACTGGAGCAGAACCGTCACGAACACCTATTTCGTTCTGCCGGCGGAGCGCTGCGCGTTTTATCAGAACCTCAAGGTGATCTCGCTGGTCACGCCGCCGGAAAATCTCAACGATCCGGAACGGGGCATCTATGTCTGCGGGCAGCAGTATCTGGACTGGCAGGCGAACAAGTTTCCGGACGACCCCTATGACCCGCGCCGGAGCGAATACGACTCCGCGAACAAGGCCAATTTCTTCCGTGACGGCAAAGAGTGGGAACGGCCGGTGGAATTTACCCTGTTTACGGGCAATCAGCCCGCGGTGTCACAAAAGCTCGGCATCCGCATCAAGGGCGCCTCGACCTGTGTGTCGGCACAGAAGGGCTTCAATCTGTACGCCCGCGGCGAATACGGCGACACCAGACTGCATTTCCGCCTGATCGGTGAAAATGACGCGGCGGATCACGGCAAGGCAATCAAGACCTATGATTCCTTCTCGCTGCGTCCGATCAATTACTGCGACAAAATGCGCGATCTGACCGTTCAGACGCCGCTCTCCGATCTGCCGGAAATGGCGACGCTGGACGAGGAACGCTGCGTCGTCTTTCTGGACGGGGAATACTGGGGGACCTATGATCTCTCCGAAAAATTCTCTGCCTTCTACTACCAGAGCAACTACGGGCTGCCGGAGGAGCAGATCATCTATTTCAAGGACGACTGCGTCAAGGAGGGCACGGACGACGATTTCGCGGAATATCAGGCGCTGCTTGAAGAAATCGCCGAAACCGATCTGTCCGATCCGGCACAGTACCGGAAGGTGACCGACCGGCTGGATGTGCTGTCGCTGATCGACCATTACGCCGTCTGCCTGTATACGGGCATGGTGGACTGGCCGGATCACAATTTCACGGTCTGGCGTTATGCCGGCGCGCCGATTGCCGGAAATCCGTATTCAGACGGCAGATGGCGGTTCGGTACCTTTGATTTTGACTATACCAGCGGCCTGACCTATGAGATGAACCCGTTTCACGGCAGGCCGGGCTATGACTATGACAGCTTCAGCCGGCTGCAAAAATCGTTTATGAAGCCGGTGCTGGACAGTCTGCTGAAAAACGCGGAATTCAAGGAACAGTTTGCTGCGCGGTACTGTGATTTTGCGAATATTGTATACCGTCCGGAGCGGATGCGCACACTCATCGCGCAGATGCAGGAGCAGTATCTGGACTGCATGACGGAAAGCCGCGTCCGGTGGTCCAGCAGCGGCAGATCGGATTTTGACACACTCGCCGACCAGTACAAGCAGACATGGCAGGAGGAAATCGGCGTGTTTCAGACATTCTTTGAGAAGCGGCCGGAGCCTGCCCTGCGGTACATGAAGCAGTACGCCGGCATCAGCGCGGAGCTGCACACCGTGACGCTGCATACCGTCGGCACCGGTTCGCTGCTGGTCAACGGACTGCCTGTTTCGGATCCGGGCAGCGGCATCGCCTGTCAGTATCCGGAGGGTACGGTCATCACAGTCAGGGCGCTGCCGGACAGCGGCGCTGTGTTTGCAGGCTGGTCGGGCGCATCTGCGGAAACCGGCGCCGAAATCCGCCTGACGGTCAGCGGCAGCTGTGATCTGACCGCGGCATTTCAGAACGGCGTGCGCGGCGATCTCAACGCGGACGGCGTATGCAGCATCTCAGACGCGGTGCTGCTGCAAAAATGGCTGACTGCCGTGCCGGATACGGCGCTCCCGAACTGGAAGGCCGGCGATCTGGATGACAACAGCCGGCTGAACGCGGCAGATTTTTCGCTGCTGAAACGCCTGCTGCTGCACGGCACTGCACAGTGAAACACTCTTGAAATCAGCAGACCCGCCGGAATCGGACGGGTACGCATCAGGAAATACAATCGGGCTCAAAAATGCGATCGAGCATACGCCCGAAGACGAACCGGTAACAGTCACGGCGAAGGGCGGCAATATCGCAGCAGAGATTCAGATTACCGACACGGGTGAAGGCATCCCCGAAGCGGAATTGCCGCATATATTTGAGGCAACACCGCACAGGACGGAAGCCTGAGCGCCGCAAATGTCAGGCCGCACGGTGCGGAATTCACGATTCATTTCCATCATACCGCAATATAAAACAGGCAGATGTTCGTTTGACGAAGCATCTGCCTGTTCTGTTTTACAGCCCGCTGTATCTCCGATCCGTTTCCGGAATATGCTATGCGTACTGTCCCGAATCGGACGGAGCCATTGGGGGTCAGTCCGTTACAGTGCGGCGCCGAGCTGCACAAGCAGCACGCGGGCATCTGCGAGGGTGACACGGCTGTCCGCATTCAGATCGGGGCCGGCGGCCAGCACGGTTTCGATCTGGATATCAGTCAGTGCGGGGTCTTCCGCGATGAACCGCAGCAGCAGAATCGCGTCTGCAACATCCACAGCGCCGTCGCCGTTGAAATCCGCGGCTTTCGTTTCAATGACAGTCGTTTCCGTCGTGACCTCGGCGGTCTCCGTCTCAATGACAGTCGTTTCCGTCGTGACCTCGGCGGTCTCCGTCTCAATGACAGTTGTTTCCGTCGTGACCTCGGCGGTCTCTGTCTCCGTGGCGGTCGTTTCGGTCGTGACCTCGGCGGTCTCTGTCTCGGTGACAGTCGTTTCCGTCGTGACCTCGGCGGTCTCTGTCTCGGTGACAGTCGTTTCGGTCGTGACTTCCGCGGTCTCCGTCTCGGTGGCGGTCGTTTCGGTCGTGACCTCGGCGGTCTCTGTTTCGATGACAGTCGTTTCCGTCGTGACTTCCGCGGTCTCCGTCTCAATGACAGTCGTTTCGGTCGTGACTTCCGCGGTTTCTGTCTCAATGGCAGTCGTTTCCGTCGTGACTTCCGCGGTCTCCGTCTCAATGACAGTCGTTTCGATCGTGACTTCCGCAGTCTCCGTCTCAATGACAGTCGTTTCCGTCGTGACCTCGGCGGTCTCTGTCTCAATGACAGTCGTTTCGGTCGTGACTTCGTCGGTTTCTGTCTCAATGACAGTTGTTTCCGTCGTGACTTCCGCGGTCTCTGTCTCGGTGACAGTCGTTTCCGTCGTGACCCCGGCAGTTTCTGTCTCGGTGACAGTCGTTTCCGTCGTGACCTCGGCGGTTTCTGTCTCGGTGGCGGTCGTTTCCGTCGTGACCTCGGCGGTCTCCGTCTCAATGACAGTTGTTTCGGTCGTGACTTCCGCGGTTTCTGTCTCGGTGACAGTCGTTTCGGTCGTGACTTCGTCGGTTTCCGTCTCAATGACAGTCGTTTCCGTCGTGACTTCCGCAGTTTCTGTCTCAATGGCAGTCGTTTCCGTCGTAACCTCCGCGGTTTCTGTCTCGGTGTCGGTCGTTTCCGTCGTGACCTCGGCGGTCTCCGTCTCGGTGACAGTCGTTTCCGTCCCGCCGGTCAGTGTGACCGTGCTGCTGACAAGGCGGACATCCAGCTTCTGGATGTTGCGGTCATACACATCGGGTGCGGTCAGCTGCACCTCCGTTGTGCCGGGCGCCGCATCCGCCGAAACGGAGAATACCAGCGTGAAAAATACGCCTGTCCCCGTGTAATTCTCCTCAGCGCCGTAATCGCCGAAGCAGAGACGGTATGCGCCGTCTGCCGTGATTTCAGCGGGGTTCGCCGCAGGCGCAAGCGCCGCATCGTAGCGGACCTCCAGAAGCGTCAGAACCGCCGGATCCCACAGCACATCCGCTGTACCTGCGGCATAGCCCGGATTCTGCTCTGCCGTAACCGGAATTTCAATCTCCGTATCCGTGCCGAGCAGGACGGTTTTGTCAGCGGCCGTGAGCGTAAGCGCCTCATCGCCTCTGAGCGTGACCGAACCGGCCCGAACCGCGGTTTCCACGCGATTGATGTCGCGGTCATAGATGCCGAGGTCTGTCAGCGTGACCGGATAGGTGCCGGGTGCTGCCGTTTCGGCAATTTCAAATTCCAGCGTGAAGAACACACCGTCCTCCTGAAAGACGGCATCATACTGATAGTCGCCGAAGCAAAGACGGTAGCTGCCGCCGTCCGTAATGGGCGCGGGCCCATTCTCCGGCGCGAGGAATTTGTCATAGCGGACAGACTTGAGGCGGAGCGCCGTGCTGTCCCATGTGACATCGACTGTGCCGGCTGCATAGCCGGGATTTCCCGCGGCGCGGATCGGCATCATGACGGTGCCGCCGGCCGCAAGTCCCGCTGTGACGCGGTCGGCTGCCAGCAGCAGCCCGGACGCAGCAAAGGCTTGTACGGGCAGCAGCATCAGCAGCATGGCAGCGGAGATGAGCAGGGAAATGAGTTTCCGTTTCATATGCGCACCTCTCTCACAGTATAATGGTAATCATATACATCTCAAAATCGTAATAACCGGCGATATACCGCCAGAGGATCATGGCGTCTGCGGTATTGATCGCACCGTCCCGGTTCAGATCGGCAGCCTCCTTGTAAATGTTGACATCCGGCCAGCCGTTGACATATTTTTGCAGCAGGATGCTGTCATCACCCCGAACCGCGCCGTCGTTGTTCACATCGCCCAGCAGGACTTGCCGTGCGGTGAAATATCCCTGCTGGCTGTCCAGATCCACGCAGGCATAGTCTGCACTTTCATGCTCGCGTTGATATGCCGTGCCGTTTCCGCCGACCAGCTTTCCGCAGCCGGTGAACACCTCTGTCCGGTTGGAGCCCTTTGCGCCGGATGCATCAAAGAGCCGCGAGGCATAGACTGTTTCCAGTGCGGAGCAGTTCTTGAACATTTCGTGCAGATCGGTCAGCGCAGGAGTTGCAAAGCCGGTCAGATCCAATTCGGTCAGCGCGGTGCAGTCCCTGAACATTCCGCTCATCGTGCGGACATTGGTGCTCTTGCAGCCGGTGAAATCGACAGTGGTCAGCTTCTGGCAAGATGCGAACATATCGGACATGGAGAGCGCATTGGAAAGGTCGCATCCGGCGAGGTTCACTTCGGTCAGATTGCCGCACTGTGCGCAAAGGAAGCTGAAGTCGCTGACCTGCGAGGTATCCGCACCGGTCAGATCAATCGTCTCTGCCATGAAGTTCCGGAACAGCTCGCTGCAGTCCGCCGGCAGTACGGCGTCATCGGCCGCGACGACCTTTTTGACCGCATTGTTGAGGGCATATGCCTTTACCTGCTCCGGAATGATGCTGCCGTGCAGCGTCAGCGTGCCGGTCTCCGCGTCAAAGGAGACGCAGCTTTCCTCAGGCGGATTCCCCGCCGCGGAGGTGAAGTAGCCCGGCGTGCCTTTCGCGTCGATGCGGGCGTATTCGCCGTCGGTATGTGCTTCGTCGTAGGCAGTGCCGTTTCCGCCGGTCAGCTTTGC
>JAFPQL010000238.1 GCA_017414145.1 Oscillospiraceae bacterium
GCGGCACTGCAATCCGCATCATCGCTGACGGCACAGACGAGGAGCAGGCAGTGGCATCTCTGGTCGAGCTGGTTGACAGTGGCTTCAGTGACGAGAGCCGCTGATTGACAGGACGGACACATGCAAAGGAACCGACTTCCGCACTGGGTGCGGGGGTCGGTTTTTTCTTTGTGATATGAGCAGTTAGGGGAATGCGGAATGCGGAATGATTGCGGGGGATTTTGTTCCCTGTTCTGAATCGTTGTTCCTGCTGTGGATTTCGCTGGGCGGCGAGGCGCGAATGCACAGTCAGACAAACGGTAAAGAACGGGGAACTTAAATCTCCCAACGAAATCCACATCAGAAGCAAAAATGACGGAACAACTCCTCACTTCTAACTTCTAACTTCTCATTTCTAATTTCACGCCGCCGACAGCATGTTCTCCGCAAAAATCCCGTACCCGCGGGATGGGTCCTTCACAAACACATGCGTGACCGCCCCGACCAGTCTGCCGTCCTGCACGATCGGGCTCCCGCTCATGCCCTGCACAATCCCGCCGGATTGCTCCAGCAGCCGCGAATCCGTCACATGCACGACCAGATTTCTCATATTTTCGTCGTTTTCACGGATCTCCTCAATCTGCACGCTGTATGCCTCCGGCGTCGACCCGTGCAGCGTCGCATAGATCGTCGCCGCGCCCCTGCGAATCTCTCCGCCCGCAGCGACCGGCATCAGCATCTGCCGCGCGGGCAGGCTGTCCAGCGTCCCGAAGACGCCGCCTGCCGTGTTCGACTGCAGCGTGCCGACGTTTTGCTGCGACTGAAACGTGCCGCGGAGCTCGCCGGGCTTTCCGGCTGTTCCGCGCACGATATCGCGTATCTCCACCGCCGCGACTTCACCCGAAGCCAGCGGAATGCGCTCGCCGGTGTCGGTGTCGCAGACCGCATGCCCCAGCCCGGCAAACTGCACCTCGCCCGCAGGCGTCAGCGTATAATAGGTCACTGTTCCGATGCCCGCCGTGCTGTCGCGCACCCACATGCCGGTCTGCCACCTGCCCGTCAGCGGCGCAAACACGGGCATGACCGTCCGCGTGAGCTCCTCGCTGCCGCGCAGCAGCGTGACCGTCACCGATTCGCCGCCCGAGCACGCCACGACCTCCTGCAGGTCCGCGTTGCCGGTGATGTCTCTGCCGTTGACCGTCCGAATGATGTCGCCGACCTGAATGCCCGCCTCGCGTGCCGGCGCAGACATGCCGTCCGCCGTGCGAATCTCGCCGAGCGATACGACCATCACGCCTGCCATCATCATGCGGATGCCGAAGGGCTCGCCGCCGACATAGACCGCAGACGGCGAAATCGTCGTAACAGCGACGCTTTTGAGCGGCAGCACGCCGAAGAGCCGAAGCTCTGCGCGCTCCGAGCCAGCAGGCAGCTCGCGGTGCACCGTGACCGGCAGCAGCGTCTGCACCGAGACCGCGCCGTCGCCGCTCGTGACAAGGCGGTCGGGCAGGCTGTGTGCATAATATCCCGCCGCGCCGCACAAACTGAGCACAGCAGCGGCACAGATCGCGGCGAAGCGGGAAATAATACCGTTTTTTCTGACATTTTGTTCCATACTCATTCTTCCTCTCTGCGGTGATCTCCCGCACAGAATCAGTATGGACCGAAAAGCACCGTTTCACACAGGCAAAATGCAGATCAATGATTTTCCGCATCCCGCCAGTGCCGCATGGACGCCGCAATTCCGCGCGCCGCCCGGCAAATTCTGCCGTTCCGGGAAAACATTGCCATATTTTGCCGGAACAGTTCTGCCGCTTCGCCATGCAGGGCTTGGGGGCAATGCCGTCAAAAGGAAGCCGCCGTGTCTCCGTTCAGAGGCACGGCGGCTTGTGTGCAGCTTA
>JAFPQL010000239.1 GCA_017414145.1 Oscillospiraceae bacterium
ACTTATACGGTCGAGGGCAGCACGGACGGCGAGCAGTGGACGCGGCTGCTCAATCACACCGACAAGAACAGCGATGTGGTCAACAGCACCTACGGCTTCAACAGCGATTTCCTGAGCGGAACCGCCCGGTTTGTCCGGCTGAATGTGCAGGGGGCAACGCTCCAGAACAATCCGAACAACAACTGGTATACGCCGACGGTCTATGAGGTCAAGGTGTTCGGCAGACCCGCGGGCGCTTCGGAACCGCCGGTTCCGGCCGTGCAGTATGACTTTGAGTCCGTGTGGGGCAGCACCGTGCCGGACATCAGCGGAAACGGCGGCGACCTGACCCTGAAGGGCGGCGCGGCTGTGGTTTCCGATCCGGTCAAGGGCAGCGTGCTCCGCTTCTCCGCAGACCCCGCGGACTATGCCGTTCTGCCGGCGGGACTGCTGGACGGCGTGCGCGAATACACCGTTGTTATGGATGCGCGCTCGGACGCCGACGGCGATTTCTTCACCTTTGCCGCCGGACAGGACGATCAGAAATACGCCTTTTTCAAGCTGGCGAAGGATCATTTCCGCTTCCAGACCACGACGGACACATGGCGGGGCGAGAGCGGATTCCGCGTCGATCTGGATGCGTTCGACTGGCACCGGTACTGTCTGGTCGTCAGCGGCGGAACCGGAACGCTGTATGTGGACGGAAAGCCGGTCGGCGGCACGGATGACCTGACGACGGGACCCGCCGATATGGGCAGCAATCTGCTCTGCTATTTCGGCAAATCCTTTTATAAGGACGATATCGGCTTTGACGGCGCGATTGACAATGCCGCGGTGTACCGCCGTGCGCTGACGCCCGATGAGGTGCAGGCGATCTGCGGGGGCGGCAGTGCGCGTCTGCGCGGCGATGTCAACGCGGACGGCGCAGTCAGTGCCGCGGATGCCGTCATGATGCAGAAATTCCTGCTGAATGACGGCGGCGTCACCGACTGGCAGGCGGGCGACCTCAACGGCGATCAGCGGCTCAATGCCGTTGATTTCGCGCTGCTGAAGCGGATGCTGCTTGCGGCAAAATCATAAGGCAGCACCGCCGGTTCTGTGCGGTATTGCCATGAGAAAGAGAAACCGGCGGGGTGCGGCACGCATCCTGCCGGAAACTGAAAGGAGCCACTCCCTATGACAAAACAGATCGTGACCGATCCGGAAACCGGAGAAAAGCGCTGCCGCTGTTTCAAGCGCTGCGGCGGCTGCCAGCTTGACGAGCCCTATGACGCGCAGCTCCGGCGCAAGCAGATGAAGGCGGAGCGGCTGCTTTCGGGATTTGCGCCGGTGCGCCCGATTCTCGCAATGGACAGCCCGTATGCCTATCGCTGCAAGGTGCAGAATCTCTATGCCGCAGACGGCAGAGGCCGGATTTTATCGGGCGTCTATCAGTCGTCGTCGCGCCGCATGACCGCCGTGGACGACTGTATGCTGGAGGACCGGCACGCGGCACCGATTGTCTCGACGCTGAAAAAGCTCATGCGCGACCTTCGCATCCCGCCCTATGATCTGCGCACCGGCACCGGTATCCTGCGGCATACGCTGATCCGCACCTCGCCGGCAACGGGTCAGATCATGCTCGTGCTGGTGACCGCATCTGCGCTGCTGCCGGCGAAAAACCGACTGGTCGGCGCGCTGCGGAAGGCGCATCCGGAGCTGACGACGATTGTGCAGAACATCTGCCCGGACGGCCTGCCCCTGACGCTCGGCCCGCGCAGTGTCACGCTCTGCGGAGACGGCTGGATTGAGGATCTCATCTGCGGCTGCCGCTTCCGGATCTCGCCGGCGTCGTTCTATCAGGTCAATCCGGAGCAGACCGAAAAGCTCTATGCCTGTGCAGTCGATGCGGCGGGGATTGCCGACCGCGATTTTGTGATCGACGCCTACTGCGGCACCGGAACAATCGGGATTCTCTGCGCAAAGCGCGGCGCGGATGTCGCGGGCGTGGAGCTGAACCGGGCCGCCTGCCGCGACGCGGTCGAGAACGCCCGGTTAAACGGTCTGACGAACATCCGCTTCTGCAATGAGGATGCGGGACGGTTTATGCGGCGTCTTGCGGCGGAGCACACGCCCTGCGATGTGCTGATGATGGACCCGCCGAGAGCCGGCGCGAGCGCGGAATTTCTGCGGAGTGCCGCAAAGCTGCATCCGAACCGGATTGTCTATGTCTCCTGCGGAATTGAGACGCTGGCACGCGATTTGCAGCAGCTCTGCCGCATGGGATACCGGGCGGAATTCGTGCAGCCGGTCGATATGTTCCCGCACACGACCGGCATCGAGAATGTTGTACTGCTGAAACGGACGGCAGCGAAATCTTAATTAAATATAGTATACCGGCCGGCGCGGAGAACAGACAGGATTTCTTATTGTGAATGATGACTAAAAATGAGATAGAAACCTTGTGAAAGTTCTCCATGCCGGAAGCCGGCAAATTTTTGCAAAACGCTTGCAAAACAGGCGCGGTTATGGTATACTTGAAAGGCTGATGCACAAGATATGCGATGAAACACGAGGTTGCGGCTGTGTGCCGGTAATTCGTGCGGAGCATGTCCGCTAGACGGGCGAAATGAGATACGGCACTGTGGTGTGAAAAGGCGGCGAAACCGCCGGAATCCTGCCGAAGGAGGCAGCAAAGCTCCGCTTACGGGCTGCGCTGTCAGGAAGACAGGCTCCGGAAGGTCGTAATGCGTTTTCCGTCGTCGCAGGGGATGCTCCCTGCGCAGTCTCATTCCTGATGAACCCGATGCAGCAAGCTTGCATTCGGGATTTTTTATGGCGAACATAAGAAACACGCGGGAGGGTGGTAAGCGACACACCGCGTGACAAACAGGGAAAACACAGGATGTATTCATATCGATCCCCCGGCAAAAATCTGATGAGGAGGGTTATCAAGTGGCAGGCAGCGAAAGAGTGAGAATCAAGATCAAGGGTTATGAGCACGCGCTGGTCGATGCGGCGGCGGCAAAGATCGTCGAGACCGCAAAGCGCGGCGGCGCACAGAAGGTTTCGGGTCCGATCCCGCTCCCGACGGAGAAGGAGATCGTCACGATCCTGCGTGCTGTCCACAAGTACAAGGACAGCCGTGAGCAGTTTGAGCTCCGTACCCACAAGCGTCTGATTGATGTCATCCGTCCGACGCAGGCGACGATCGACAATCTCACAAAGCTCGAAGTTCCGGCAGGCGTGAGCCTCGATGTGGACATGACCTGATTGACGGTCATCCGCACGGAATGAGAAGAAGGCGGCACTTCCCGAAAGCCGCCGGTCAAGTTGGCGCAGACCGCGTCAACCAATAACCAAAGGAGGAAAACCCCATGAAGAAAGCCATTCTTGGCAGGAAGATCGGCATGACCCAGATCTTCGACGAGACCGGCAAGGTCGTTCCGGTCACGGTTGTCGAGGCAGGCCCCTGCTTCGTCGTTCAGAAGAAGACCGTGGAAAACGACGGCTACGATGCC
>JAFPQL010000001.1 GCA_017414145.1 Oscillospiraceae bacterium
GGGACTCTGTCATGGACTGCTGGGCCATGGCTGAGATGGCGTTCATGGCGCTGTCAATGGTCTCCTGGCTGGCGCCTTCGGATTCTACGGCGCTCTGCAGAAGACGTGTCGCTTCGTCGCGTGTCTGCTGTCGAGTAAGTCTGGCCTCGGCGAAATAATCCGCAACCGGCTCGGCGCTTTCCTCTGGTTCTGTCTCTGCGGCAGCCTCCATGGCAGCGTCCTCCGCCATGACCATTTCCGCGTCCGCTGTGCCGAAACGGTTGTTATAGGACCAGTTGAAATAGACCGCAGCGGTCACGAACAAAACAACCGTCAGGATCGTAAGATTACGCTTCAAGTTTTGTTTCATGTTCCTTTCCTCCATATCAGTTTCCGGCATTTCTCGGGAACACGGAGATCTCTCCTGCGCCCAGTCCGGTGAATTGCCTGACCGCCTCGACCACACGCAGCCGCACCGCAGCGTCGGCCCCGCCGGTGCAGACGACCACCGCGCCCTGATAAGGCGCATGGATGGTTTGCCGTACCACGGCGGTCTGCGTGCCGCTGCCGGACGATAAGATTACCGTTCCGCCCTCGTCCGACAAATACTTTGTCTCCTCAGAAGCTTTGCTGGAAAGCAGCACCTCTGCCCTGCCGACGCCCTCGATCTGCTCCAGTGCTGCCGCAAGGCGCGCCTCTGCCTGCTCGATGCTTTCCGATGTGTTTTCGTGCTGATGTTCATCGGCCTTCCGCTCCCCGGGTAAGAGCAGCAGCGTCAAGCCCACCAGAAGGATCAGCAGCGGCCAGCGGTATGGTTTGATTCGCTCTGCAAGTACCTGCAGATCAAGTTTCAACCGCTGCCCTCCTCCATCCATACGATGTTCTCCGGATCGATGCCAAGTTCATCGGTCAGGATATCGTTCAGCGCTTCAGACCCCGGCGATTTGGAAGAACCCGTGAGCGCAGCACCGGTCGGATACCAATAACCTTCGGTGCTCCATGTCAACTCCACAGCAGCATCTGACAGCGGCACGTCCAGCGCCTGTGCCTGTTCCATGATATATGCGCGGAATTCGGATTCTATGATTCTTCGGTTCAATTGATCTGCGGTTTCCCGAGCGGTTTCACTGCTCCAGCCATGAGAAGAAGCATTGCGCGAAATCGCAGCGGCGTAACTCCGGTAATCGAAACCCGGCAAAGTGCTCAGTATCAGAACCGTCATAGCTGCTCCGCAAACCAGGTGTGTCAGCCGCTTCATGCGCTCGCTGCCCATGAAGGCAATCATCAGCATCTCCAGCAGCGCAAGGCCGATCAAAGAAAGAAGAAAATGCTTCATCCGACGCCCACCGCCTTCATCATGGAAATCACAGAGACATAGACCATCAGAGTCGCGGTTCCGACCATGCCCAGCAAAAACGCGTAGACGTCGCCAAAGCCGTTCAGAAGTCCGCTGATGGGTTTCTCGAAAAAAGACTGCGCCAGAATTGCCGCAGCGCGAAAAATCAGATAATGAACGCCTAGTGTCAGGAACGGCACAGTGCACGCGGCGGTAACCGCCAGCAGACCAAAGACGCCGACTCCGTTTCGCACCATGGCAGCGCCGCTGAGGAGTGCCGCGGATGCGTCAGACAGAATACCGCCTACCACCGGCAGCGCGGAAGAGAGGACGGTTTTCGCCGTTTTCGCCGCTGCTGCATCCACCGTTCCGGATAGAAGCCCGCTCAAGGACAGATAGAGGGTAAATCCCACTGCGATCAGAATCAGCGCCCAGCGCAGCGCCTGCTTTGCAGCAGACACCGTTGCCTTCAGAATCGGGTGCTCTGTCAGCTGCGCTGAGAGCATCGCGGCGATGTAGGCATAGAGCAGCGGCACGGCGCAATCGGACATGACGCCCAACATACCGTCAAAATACAGCATGGACGCGGCGTACTTGACGCCGGCGGAGGTGACCGCACCGCTCACAGCCGCCGCAGTGCTCAGGCACGGCAGCAGCACCATGGAGAA
>JAFPQL010000240.1 GCA_017414145.1 Oscillospiraceae bacterium
AATATGCGACGGACACCGGCAACAACACGCTGGGCTTCTCCGGCCAGTTTACATACGACATGTTCAACGGCGGCGGCATCCGCATCCTGCACTGTGATGCGGAGACCGGCATCGGCAAATGGGGGCCGGAGTTCTGCTGGAACAATTACGGTCTGAATTACGACACCAGTAACTTAAAGCAGCGTGTGCTGCGCATTGTGGACGGCGATCACGGTTTCTTTAAGGACGGCAGCAGCGTTGACTGCGGCAATCAGGGCTTCCAGTGGTATGACGAGAACGGAAGGCAGACGGTCAATCCCGAAGTGACCGTGGAGGTCAATTCGATCGGCGGCGGCTACTGCACGGTGACGATCCGTGAAGGCTCGAGCCACGATGTCTGGACCGAGGCGACGCAGCAGACGCAGGATCCCGGCGGCTGGAGCTGGCCGGGCGGCGGCTGGCCCGGCGGAGACTGGGGCGGCTGGAACGGCTGGGGCTGATCCTTCGGCGTACTTTCTCCCGGTGCGGGGCATAACAGAAAATGAAAAAGGGTGCTGACGGAAAGGTGCGCACTCACATAGAAGTTTTAAGCCATAGTATTTCTGATACGAGGTCAGAGGTACTATGGCTTTTCTATTGACTGCACGTTAATGCGGTACTATCATTATGGCTGAAACAAATCGGAATGCTGCCGCCGTGCCGAAAATCTTTCGGTTTTATGAACATTCCGGCGAACCGCTTGACAGAAACCGGAAACTGTGCTATAATAGCACATGGTGTGCTGAGCACAGTGTGTGCTGAAACAGATTCCGCAGGAAGGAGTCAGGGGTAGGATGGCAGAGACCGTAAAAAACAGTACGGACGCCGAAAAGCGTCCCGATAAAATACAGGACGCACTCTCGGAGCAGATCGTGCAGATCGTTGCGCGGCTGGCTGCCGAGGAGGGTGCGCATAAGGTGACGGCCAAGCAGGTCATCAATGAGCTGGGCATGGCGAACCGCGTGTTCTATAACCGCTTCTCCAATATCGACGAGGTGCTGCGGATCGTGTACCGCAATGCCGTCGTGCAGATGCATGAGAACATTGAACCGGATTTCCGCGATAAGGACAGCTTCCTGCAGTTCTGCACCGAGGTCGCGGTCAAGGTACTGATGCAGACCTACGATGTCAAGATGCAGTTCCGATGTTATGTGTTCGAGCACGATTCCCTCACGGAGAGCAACCGCCTCTGGTGGGCGGATAAGGTCAAAAAATACTACGCGATCGCGCTGGAGCAGGGCTTTGCAAGAGATGTCGATATCGACGCGCTCTGCTATGCGATCTGGTGCTTCTGCCGCGGCTATTACGCAGATGCCCTTTCCAGACAGCTCCCGAAGGACGAGGCTGTGCGCTATTTCACCTTCGGCTTTGCATGTCTGCTGAACGGCGTGGTAAAATAAAGCGCGCCGTTCACCGAACGGATGAGATCATGACGATTGGAGATATTGAGGACTGAGTATTCAGATTCTGGGCACCGGTGCCTATGTGCCGGAACGGATCCTGACAAATGATGACCTGTCCCGCATGGTCGATACCTCGGACGAGTGGATCACGCAGCGGGTCGGGGTGAAGGAACGGCATGTGTCCGTTGATGAGAGTGCTGCGGAAATGGGTGCGAAGGCTGCACAGCGCGCGCTCGAAGCGGCAGGCATCACGGCGGATCAGCTGGATCTGATCGTCGGTGCGACGGTTTCCGCCGATGCGGTGTGCCCCTCGGCCGCGGCACTGGTGCAGCGGGAGATCGGCGCATCCTGCCCGGCATTTGACGTCAATTCCGCGTGCAGCGGATTCCTGTTTGCGCTGGATACCGCGGCGGCGTTTATCGCAAGAGGCGGCATCCGCTATGCGCTGGTGCTCGGTGCGGAGCGGTTGAGCCGCATCGTGGACTGGACAGACCGCTCGACCTGCGTCATCTTCGGCGACGGCTCCGGCGCGTTTGTCATTGCGCCGGGCGAGAATTATCTCGCCTCGCATCTGCATACGCAGGGCGGCGATTCGGTGCTTTCGATCCCGCTCGGCAAGGGCAATTCCCCGTTCTACGGGAAAGAGGAGCAGCCGATCGCAATTCGCATGAGCGGGCAGGAGACATTCAAATTCGCGGTCAAGCAGATCGTCAGCGACCTGAAGCTGATCGCGGAGCAGGCGGGCGTCACGCCGGAGCAGTTTGACTATATCGTGCCGCATCAGGCCAATCTCCGCATCATCGACCTTGCTGCACGGCGGCTGGGCATTCCGATCGAAAAGTTCGTCGTGAATCTCGACCGCTTCGGCAATACCTCATCCGCGAGCGTGCCGATCTCCTTTGACGAACTCGCGAGAAGCGGCAGGCTGAAAAAGGGCGACCTGATCGCACTGTGCGCATTCGGCGGCGGACTTTCGAGTGCCGCGAGCCTGATCCGGTGGTGAGCCGGAACCCTACGCAATAGAGCGGGATC
>JAFPQL010000241.1 GCA_017414145.1 Oscillospiraceae bacterium
GGTCATGATCGTTGCAGGGTTGGAGTTGACCAGCACGATCTCATAACCGAGCTTGCGCAGCGCCTTGCATGCCTGCGTACCGGAGTAGTCGAATTCGCACGCCTGTCCGATGATGATCGGACCGGAACCAATGATGAGAACCTTGTGGATATCATTTCTTTTTGGCATAATGCAACACCTCACTTCAACTAAATATTATATCATAGAACCGGGGAAGATTGCAAGCAATTTCCCGAACTTTTTGAAAATTAGCATTTCGCACAATGTCCTTTCCGCATCACAGGCGGGGAATTGTATGCACTGCCCGCGGCAGCCCAGTCCGGATACAGCAGGTCATACTGTCCGGCAAGCTGATTATAAAAGGTCTGTACGATATCCATATGCCCCTCCTGATGCCGGCAGACACGACAGGCTGCCCTCCGGTACCGTACCGAAAGGCAGCCTGCTGCTCACTGATTGTAATTTTCGAGAAAATCCGCCAGTGCGGGATTGCGCTGCCGGATCCACTCCAGCACATCAAAGGCACGCGGGTCATTGGCGGCGCGGAACATCCGGTACGCCTTGGAAAGATGATCCTCGTCCGGGCGGTCCTGCGGCTGCAGTGCCAGACATCTCTCAATCGCGTCCAGCGCGGCTTCGCGGTCATGATGCTCCTGCGTCAGCGCCAGATTGAACTGATAGGACGGGTCGGTCGGGTTGAACTCAATCGCAAGCTGCAGCGCATTGAGCGCCTTTTCCCGCCACGCTTCGTCCTCCGTATTGAGATAGATGCCCCAGTACACGCGGTTGGTCTGGTTATAGACATAGGCGCGCTGCGCGTCGGTCAGGTCGGGGCGTGCGAGCAGCTGCTCCGCGACGGATTCGGTCTGCTCCAGCACCTCCTGCTCGCGGTCCTTCTTGCCCGCATAGGAGATCAGACAGCCCATATAGTCGAGCTTTTCGACGATCGGGCGATCGGAGTCCATAAACTCCTGATAGCAGCGGATGAGTTCATTTCCGGCGGTATCGGAGCCGAGTACGGCCACGCGCTCGACAACCTGGTCGAGGAAGCGGAAATGGTCCATCGTCTGCCGGAGTGCCGCCATTGCGCGCTCCGCGAGGGCGAGGTCGCGGTTTTTGACCGCAACCTTGAACGCCTGCATCGGTGTCAGGCCGCCGAAGTCCGCCGAGGCTGCGGCCGGAACGGCTGCCGCGGGCGCCGTGCGCTTCAGCTCCTTGCTGATGGCGTCGATTTTACGCTCCAGACGGTCAATGGAGGTGTGCATATCACGCAGGGAGGTCGCCCGTCCGCTGCTGTCAAAGCCGCGTGCGATCATCGGCTCGACGAAGCTGCGGATCTGCTGCTGGGCATCCTTCGCGGTGCGCGGTGTGGAGAGGTCATACTCAATGCAGCGGCGGCTGCCGAGATCGACCGGCAGCGGCTCCCCCGCTCTTTTCATCACGATGACATCCTTCATCGTCTCGTCGCGCCGTCCGAGCTCGTACATGACATTCGGATTGTGGCCGGTGATATCGCAGATGCAGAGATCGGCGTCCTGCACCATCTGGATGACATCGACATCAATCTGATTCGTCTCGGAACGGTGGTCGCCGCGCACGACCTCAAAATCAAAGATCTCCAGCGCGGGACGGATGATAAATTCCAGCAGATCATCTGCGTTTTCACGGATCGGGGAACCTGCTTCTCCGATCGGAGAAATGACAAAGCAAACCGGTTTCACAAAAAGGCACCTCCCAATACTGTCACTGCCGCATCCGGCTTCCCTATGATACCGCAATCAGCGAAGCGCTGCGGTTTCATCGCCCGATTTGCGCATCTGCAAGGGCTTTATGGATGCGCTGCACTCATGATACCATAAAAGCGAAGCATTTATGGTATCATCGCCCGATATGCAGGGAGCAGATCTCTGATCTGCGTATCTGCAAGGGCTTTCAGATCAAATATAATGAATGCTTTGCATTCATTATACCATATGCGCATACCAAAAGTCAAGGCGGCAGGCACGCGCTCCGCCCTGCCCGATGTGCGGCCTGCGTCTGCGGAACTCCGGCGGAAAAAACCGTCTTGACATCGCGCCGCAGATATGCTATGATATTGTGCGGTGCGGTTTTTTCCGTGCCGATCACGAACGGAGGAATGTTTATGCAAACTGCTGCGGTGAATATGACAGCAGGTACGGAATCGCGGATCATCATCCGGTTCGCGCTGCCGCTGCTCGCGGGCAATCTGCTCCAGCAGCTCTACAATCTCGCGGACACCGCCATTGTCGGCAAAAAGCTCGGCGACGACGCCATTGCCGCCGTCGGCGCGACAGGTGCCGTGACCTATCTGTTTTACACGCTCTGCATCGGACTGGCGACCGGCGCGGGAATTTTAATTGCGCAGTTTTTCGGCGCGGGCGAGCTGCGGAAGATGCGCGCCGCCGTCTGGAACTCCGCGCTGGTGACAGCGGTGTTCGGGCTGGTCATCAGCTTTGTCTCCGTGATGCTGACAGAGCCGGTGCTCATGTTCATGGACACCAAGCCGGAGCTCATGGAAACCGCCGTCGAATATATGCACATCACCTGCGCCGGCACGCTGGCCGTCGCCGTCTACAACTGGATCAACGCCGTCATGCGCGCCCTCGGCGATTCCAGAACGCCGCTGATGTTTCTGGCCGTCTCCAGCGTCCTGAACATTCTGCTCGACCTGCTCTTTGTCATGGTGCTGGATTTCGGCGCGGCGGGCGCGGCGGCGGCGACCGTGACGGCACAGGCGGTCTCAGCGGTATCCTGCACGGTGTACGCCTTCCGCAGAATGCCGGAGCTGCATCTGACCCGCGCAGACCTGCGCGTCTCCGGCAGCGCGGTCGGGCTGACGCTCCGGACAGGACTCCCGATTGCCCTGCAAATCGGACTGATTGAAATTTCAATGGTCTCGCTGCAGCGCGTCACCAATCAGTTCAGCAAGGCGGTCATGGCAGCCTACACGGCGTCCATGCGCGTGGAGCAGCTTGTGCAGCAGCCGTTTTTCTCGCTGAACGCATCGCTTGCGGCATTTGCCGGCCAGAATGTCGGCGCCGGTCAGACGCAGCGTGCCGAGAACGGCCTGCGCGCCGGACTCCGGATTTCCAGTATGCTGGCGCTGATTCTCGCGGCGGTTTTCTGGCTGTTCGGCGGGCTGATTATCCGCTGTTTCCTCTCCGGAGATACCGCAGTCTCGCTCGGATATTACGCGCTGCGGGTCACCTCGCTCTGCTACATCCCGCTGGGGTCGATTCATGTCATCCGCGGCTTTCTCAACGGCGCCGGCGACACGGCATACGCGATGATGAACGGCATGGCAGAGGTCATCTGCCGGATCGGCGGCGCTTTGCTGCTGATTCAGTGCTTTCACATGGACTGCCGCGCAATCTGGTACACGACCTGCCTGACATGGTTTGTGACCGGACTGGTCGGCTGGATCCGCTACTGCCGCGGAAAGTGGAAGGGCAGAGCCGTCGTGCAGAAGCCGGAGACAGCCGCCTGAATCCCGCACAGAAAAAAGCATCCCCTCACCGCAGTTCACGCCGCAGTGAGGGGTATTTTCATCCTGTCAGTTTTTCCAGCCGGTGCTGACCGCACGCTTTGTCACAAGACTGTGATAAATGCCGCGCTTCTGCATCAGCGAGCTGTGATCGCCGCGCTCCGCGATCTGTCCGTCCCTGACGACCATGATCTGGTCGGCACTGACAATCGTATTGAGCCGGTGCGCGATGACCAGCAGAGTTTTACCCTTGCAGAGCTCCGAAATCGCGGACTGAATATAGCTTTCGTTGTCGGCGTCCACGCTGGCGGTCGCCTCGTCGAGAATGACGATCGGCGCGTCCTTCAGAATGCAGCGCGCAATGGAAAGGCGCTGTGCCTGACCGCCGGACAGCGATGCGCCGCCCTCGCCGATGACCGTATCAAAGCCGTCGGGCAGCTCCATGATGAAGTCGTAGCAGCGTGCCTTTTTCGCCGCCTCGATGACCTCCTCGCGGGTGGCATCCGGTCTGCCGAGCGCGATGTTCTGATAAATTGTATCCTGGAACAGATACACGCGCTGGAACACCATGCTGATATTGTCCATCAGCACGGAGAGCGGCAGCTTGCGGATGTCCGTGCCGCGCAGCAGGATCTCGCCGGATTTGACATCCCAGAAGCGCGCCAGCAGGCTGGCGATTGTCGATTTTCCGCCGCCGGACGGGCCGACCAGCGCGACCATTTCATTTTTGTCCGCACGGAATGAAATGTGCTTCAGCACATCCTTCTGATCGTAGGCAAAGGTCACATCGCGGTATTCGATTTCGGGCGCATCGCCTGATTTCAGCGCCTCGCGTCCGCTGTCGTCGAGCTCATCCTCCGCAAAGACCGCTTCGATTCTGTCCATGCAGGCGTTCATGACCGTCAGTCTGGTCGCCTGATCGTAGAATGTGCGCATCGGCACAAAGAGGTCAAAGAGGAAGAGCAGCATTCCGAGAAACATATTCAGCGGCATGAGCTGATTGTGATACAGCGCGGCGGAAACCGCGAGGATTGCCACGGTGCTGAGGCCGTAGATGCAGTACACGCAGCGCTTCCACGGCATATGCGAAAACTCGAAATCGAGGTTTGTGCGGCAGTTTGTCTCAAAGCTCTGCGTCAGCTCCTTCGACTTGTCGCCGAGCAGATTATAGGTCTTGATGATGCCGATGCCCTCGGTGAAATCGAGCACCGCCTCGGTCTGCGTCTCCGCGGCCTCCTGTCTGGCATCGGAGTGCTTGAGGTCGCTTTTCAGCATGATTCTGCCGATGACAATCATCACGCAGCAGAGCAGGACGGACACGATGCCGAGCCGCCAGTCAAAGAAGAACATGAACACGATCATGATACCCTGCGAGAAAAGATAGCACATCATGTCGGCGAGGGTCATCATGCAGTTTTCCTCGATGAACACCATATCCGTCGAGAGGACGGAGCTGATTTTGCCGATATTGCCCTCCGTGAAATAGCCCATCGGCATCCGGCGGAGATGCTCGCCGAGCTTCATGCGCATATCGGCAAAGATCATGTAGCCCGCCGCACTCTGCATCCGGTCCGCCAGATACTGGAAAATAGCCTGAAAGATGACGCTTGCGACCAGCGCCGCCGCGATCCAGATGCAGGCACGCTTTGTGATCGTGCCGTCCAGAAACGCCGTGATAATCAGATACATCAGCATCAGCGGCACCTTCATCAGCAGACCCTTGAGCAGCGCCATGACGAACGCGCCGTAGATTCTGCCCTGATACTTCCCCGAAACGCCGAGGATTCTGCGAATGAGTCCGATCATGCCCTCACCTCATTTCCGATTGTCCAGTTTGCACTGGCCTCACTGCTGTTCCAGAGCTTCTGATACTCTGCGCAGTCCGCGAGCAGATGCTCGTGCGTGTCGGCTGCCACAAGGCTTCCGTCCTTCAGCACGCAGATCGTGTCCGCGTTCACAATGGTCTGAAGCCGGTGTGCGATGACCAGAACGGTCTTATCCTTGATGATCTCCGCGATGGCCGCGTTCATCTTCTCCTCGTTTTCGGGGTCGATGAAGGCCGTCGCCTCGTCCAGCACGATCACGGGCGCATTTTTCAGAATGGCTCTTGCGAGCGAAATGCGCTGCCGCTCACCGCCGGAGAGCTGCTTGCCGCCGTCACCCGCCATCGTGTCGATGCCCTTTGGCAGACGCGCCAGGAACTCGCCGCACTGCGCCTTGTTAGCCGTGGCTAACACTTCGTCACGCGTTGCATCGGGCTTGCCGATCAAAATATTGTCGTACAGCGTCGTATTGAAAAGAAATTGCTCCTGCGACACATAGGAAATCTGGTTGTTCAGCGCCTCGATGCTCATGTCGGTGATGTTCTGTCCGCCGAGTGTAATCCGGCCGCCGCTGAGGTCGTAATAGTGAACCAGCAGCTTTGCCAGCGTGGATTTCCCGCTGCCGGATTCTCCGACCAGCGCGGTCATGCTCCCCTGCTTCAGGTCGAGCGAAACGCCGTGCAGCACCTCCTGCTCCTTGTAGGCAAAGCGGACATTCTCAAACCGGACGGCATTGGAATTGCCGGTGAAGGACGCGCCCTTTGTCTTCAGCGGTTCGCCGGACATCGCCTTTTCGATTTCGTCGATGCGGATGCTGAGCTGCGGGAATTTTCCGGCGAAGCTGAGCGCCTTCAGCAGCGGAATGCCGATCGAGAGCGACAGGCAGAACACCAGCACGAGATTCGCCAGTGTCGCAGTGCCGTTGATGACGAGCAGCGTGCCGACCGGCAGCATCACGAGGGCGATGCAGGGCAGGATTGCGCTGTAGAGCGCCATCCACGGCCAGCAGACCTTATACCACGCAAGCGTCAGGTCGCGGTAGCTCTTGATGTCGTGCTCATAGCGCCGGTAGGATTCGCCGTCGCGTCCGAAGACCTTGACGACCTCCATGCCGTTGACATACTCGATGATGGTCGCGTTCATTTTCGCGGCAGCGGCGTAATAGGCGTTCATGCGCTCCGCGCCGGCCTTGAACATCATGCCCATGGCGAGCATACCGAGCGGCAGCGAGCAGAGCGAGAGCAGCGCGAGCCGCCAGTCCGCAAGGAACATACACACAATGGCAATCAGCGCCATCGTCAGATTGGAAATGCCCTCCGGAATCGCGTGCGCCAGCAGCAGCTCCACCAGCTCGATGTCATCCGTAAAGAGCTTTTTGATCTTGCCGTTTCCCATGTCCTGAATCGCGCCGAGCGGCTGGCGTTCGAGCTTTCTCTGCAGGGAAATGCGGATGTTTTTCAGCGTATTATACGCTGCGATGTGGGAGTATTTCAGTCCCAGCACATATAAGATAGCATACGCTAACTCGCATACAGCAATCAGCGCAATGTTCTGCACATAGTACCCCGCAGAGAGCGACTCGCCGGCCAGCAGCGGCTTGATGATCCGGTACACGAGAAAATACGGAATCATCGAAGCCACCAGACCGATGAACATGGTCAGCAGTGCTGCATAGGTGTACTTGATGTAGCTGCCCATATAGGGCTTGACTTTCTTAAAC
>JAFPQL010000242.1 GCA_017414145.1 Oscillospiraceae bacterium
CAGAGGGAGAGGCACAGGATGAAAAAGGAATGGAACTGGAAGGCGAAAAACGGTAAGGCGTTTTTCCATGCCGGCATCGGGCAGATGAGCGCCGTCGGCACAGAGAAGCCGGGCGATGAAATCCCGCTCGGAGAGGGCGCAAGACTGCTCTTTACCAGAGGCGTTGACCGCTGCTGGCAGGCGGTATCCGCCGTTTCGGCCCTGCGGCGCACAGTGCGCGGCAGAACCCGGAAAAAGCGGCGCTGACAACATCGAAAGGAGCATGAATCCATTGGAAACTGTTTTGATCCGCAATGTTCTCGCTGCGGATGCGACCGGCGAGCGTGTCTGTGATCTGTTCATTGCAGACGGCAAGATCGTTTCAGCCGGTCCCGCGCTGAAGCAGCACGCCGACCGTGTCATCGACGGCACCGGCATGGCGGCGCTGCCCGGCCTGTTTGATATGCATGTGCATTTCCGCGACCCCGGCCAGACCCACAAGGAGGATCTCTCCACCGGCTGTGCGGCAGCACTGGCGGGCGGCGTGACGGGCGTGCTCTGTATGCCGAACACGACCCCGCCGATGGACAATCCCCTGCAAATCGGGGAGCTGCTGCACCGGGCAATCGCAAATCCTGTCTCGGTCTATCAGACCGGCTGCCTGACCGTCGGGCTGAAGGGCGAACAGCTCGCCGACTACGCCGCCATGAAGGCCGCGGGCGCGGCGGCACTCTCCGACGACGGCAGACCTGTCCCGACAGCGGAGCTGATGGAGGCGGCGCTCATCAAGGCGAAAGAAGCCGGACTGCCCGTTGTCTCGCACTGTGAGGATCTCGCAATCATCAACGGCGGCATCATCAACAAGGGAAAAGTCTCCGAGGCGCTCGGCGTCAAGGGCATGGACAGAGCCTCTGAGGATTCGATTACCGCACGCGATCTGTCGCTGGCACTGAAAACCGGCGCACAGCTCCACATCTGCCATGTCTCGACCCGCGGCAGCATTGATGCTGTCCGCAGGGCAAAGGCGGCGGGCGGAAATGTCACCTGTGAGACTGCGCCGCATTACTTTCTGCTGACGGAAGACCTGCTGCTAAAGCGCGATGCCGATTACCGCATGAATCCCCCGCTGCGCACCGAGGACGACCGTCAGGCGGTCATCGCAGGCATCATGGACGGCACGGTGGACTGCATCATCACGGATCACGCACCGCATACCGCCGCGGAGAAGGCGGATTTTCTGAAAGCGCCGAACGGCGTCGTCGGGCTGGAAACCTCTCTGGCCGCGACACTGACTGCATTTTATCACACCGGAATGCTCAGCCTCACCGACATCGTGCGGCTGATGTGCGACAATCCGCGCCGCATCCTGCATCTTCCGGCCAGAACGCTGGAGGTCGGGCAGCCGGCGGATCTCGTGCTGGTCAATCCGCGCGAGGAATGGGTCGTGGAGCCCGAAAAGCTGCATTCCAAGTCGAAAAACACTGTATTCAAGGGCATGACGCTCAGAGGCAGAGTCAGAACGGTTCTGGTCGGCGGCACCGTCTGCTTCGAGGCGGAATAACGGGAGCATCCCATGCAGCAGAACGAATTCGATGTGCAGCGGCCGGCAGATCCGAAAGAAAATGATCGCGGAGCAGACCGCTGTCCTGCCGGGAGAAAGTGTCGCCGGCTATCTTCTGGTCTTTCTCGTGACCGTCATGCTCTGGGCGCTGGGCGTCATTCAGATTGATTATCCTGAACTGTTCCTGATCACCGGCATCGGCGGAACAATTCTGTTTGTACTGCACAAGCTGCACCTGTTCAACCTGGTCAATCCGGATGCAGACGCGTCCTATATCTGGTTTTACGGAAGGGTCGATGATCTGGTGCTCGGCTCCAACAAATCGGGCATACTGTACCGCTCTCTTTCCGTGAACGGATATGAGATTCCGATTCAAAAGCTGCCGCCGTCTGTTAGCTGCACCGAGCTGTATATATTTACAAAATCGTCAGAATGGCTGCTGAACACGGATGTCATCGTCGTGCAGAATGCCGTGCAGAAGATTGCCTCTGACGGCGTGTATATGCCGAATTATCTGATATTCCCTGCAAAGAAAAACAAGGTGTTCCGCAATGACATCGTCATCGCCGACGAACCCAACTGAGGAGGTAATCGTATGCCTGTCAAGAAGAATCCCGCAGAAGAAGCAGAGACCAGAGCGGCTGCTTCCCGGAAGAAAAAGCCCGCTTCGTCCTCCGCAAAGCCCTCTGTCGTGGTCGTTGTCAACAACGGCACCGCGAAGCCCAGACGCAAAAAAACACAGTCGCCGATGACAAAGGTCAAGCGCAAGCTCGCCAAGGTCACCGGCATCCCGACCACTGCCGCAGGCAGAAAAAAGAAGCTCGAAAGCAGCGTGGCAGGCTTCCTGCTCAGGCAGCTTGACAAGCTCGACAAATAATCACCTCATACCATATTCAAGCAAAGGAGCAGATTTCCATGAAGGAGCTTTTATCGCTTTTGAAGCAGAATGCACGGCTTTCCAACGCCGATCTCGCCGCGATGCTCGGCAGAAGTGAAGAAACCGTCGCCGCACAGATTGCGGAACTGGAGCAGAGCGGTGTCATCCGCGGCTACAGCGTCATCGTGGACGAGGAGCTGGCAGACCGCGACGCCGTGACGGCATATATCGAGCTGAAAATCACCCCGCAGCCCGACTGCGGCTTTGATGAGCTGGCGCGGACGATTTCCGGCTTTGCGGCGGTCGAGTCCGTGACGCTGATGTCCGGCGGCTACGATCTCGGCATCACGATCACCGGCACCAGTCTGCGCGATATTGCGAGCTTTGTCGCACAGCGCCTCGCAACGCTGGACGGCGTGCTCTCGACCAGAACGCATTTCGTGCTGAAGCGCTATAAGGAAAAAGGCATCCTGATTCAGGAGGAGCCGGGCGATGAAAGAGGGGTTTATCTGTGAACTATGAACAGCTGATGTCGCAGCGGGCGCAGCAGATTTCACCGTCTCCGATCCGCCGGTTCTTCGATCTGGCGGAGACAATGGACAATGTGATTTCGCTCGGCGTCGGAGAACCGGACTTCCGGACACCGTGGCCGATCCGCTCCGCTGCCATCGCAACACTGGAACGGCAGGCGATCATCTACGGCGCAAATTCGGGGCTTTTACAGCTCCGTGAGGAAATTTCAAGCTACATGGAGCGCCGCTTCAATCTGTCCTATCACCCGGAGGACGAGCTTCTGGTGACGGTCGGCGGCTCCGAGGCTGTCGATCTGACCTTCCGCACGCTGCTGAATCCCGGCGACGAGGTTCTGATCTGCGAGCCGAGCTTTGTCTGCTATTCGCCGCTGGTGCGCATGGCGGACGGCGTCCCCGTACCGCTGCCGACCAAGGAGGAAAACCAGTTCAAGCTGACCGCGGCAGAGCTGAAAGCGGCAATTACGCCGAAAACCAAGCTGCTCATGCTCTCCTACCCGAACAATCCGACCGGTGCGATCATGACGCGGGAGGATTACCGGGAGATCGTGGAGGTTCTGCGCGGGACGGATATTTTTATCCTGTCGGACGAGATTTACTGTGCAATGACCTACGGCACCAAGCACTGCTCCATTGCCGAATTTGACGGAATGCGGGAGCGGACTGTCGTCGTCAACGGCTTCTCCAAGACCTTTGCCATGACGGGCTGGCGTCTCGGCTGGATGGCAGCGCCCGCACCGATCATTGCGCAGGCGAGAAAGATTCATCAGTACGCGATCATGTGTGCGCCGATGGTCAGTCAGCGCGCCGCGATTGAGGCGCTCCGTCACTGTGATGCCGAAGTCACGCAGATGATTGAGGAATACGACCACAGACGCCGGTTTCTGCTGGAGAGGTTCCGGCAGATGGGACTGTCATGTTTTGAGGCGCAGGGCGCATTTTATCTGTTTCCGAGCATTGCGGGGACGGGCATGGACGGCGAGACCTTCTGCGAAAAGCTGCTGCAGGAGGAACGGGTCGCGGTCGTGCCGGGCGGTGCGTTCGGTGAGTCCGGCAAGAACAATCTGCGCATCTCCTATGCGTACTCACTGAAGCATCTGACCGAGGCGGCAAACCGCATGGAACGGTTCATCGCACGGCATTGCGGAGCCCGGCCGGCAGGCGGGCAGTGCCCGCTGCCATGACCTAAAGCCCGGCCGGCAGTGCCGGCATCCAACTCCTAAAGCCCGCCGCGGGCGAAAACAAGGCTCAGCCGCACTTCGCCCCAATAGAACAACAAACAAAAGCAGCCAATAAACGAAAGCGGAGCAACTAGGAGAAGGGGAATTGGGAAAGGGGAGCGCGGCGGGCAGTGCCCGCTGCCATTGATCTAAAGCCCGCCGCCGGCGAAAACAAGGCACAGCCGCACTTCACCCCACTAGAACAACATCCAAAACAACCGAGAAACGAAAGCCGAGCAAC
>JAFPQL010000243.1 GCA_017414145.1 Oscillospiraceae bacterium
AGTGGCTGCTGAAACTACCGGACACCGCGCTGCCCGATCCGCAGGCGGCGGATGTCAGCGGCGACGGCACACTGACAGCGGCGGATCTGACTATGTTAAAGCGTATTTTGCTGCAATAAAATTCCATGCAGAACAATCCCTGCCGGTTTCCTTCCGGCGGGGTTTGTTTTTTTATGAAAAAGCGCAAGAATTGCATGAAAAACGGCGAAAAACGCCGTATCTGTATTGACATTTCAAGGGGTTCCGTGCTACAATATAGAGGTTCGTTTTTTGATCGGGCTCTGTCTGTTCGGCGGAGTCCGAAATGCTGTACGGACAAAAACAAAGTTCAGAAGGAGTTGCTATGGAAAAATTGCGAAACAGGCTGTTTGCCTGCGGGTCTGCCGTGCTCATGCTGATGACGGCACTTCCGCTGCAGACAGCTCTCACCGCATTCGCCGCTGAGGCCGAAGCCGCAAAGATCGGCGACGTCAACGGCGACGGCAAAAAGGACAGTGCCGACCTCGATGCGCTGAAAGCACTGCTGGCGACACGGCCGGATACGGTGATCGTTGAGACAGACGATCTGCTGCCGTATGATGTGACGCAGGACGGCTTTGTGGATGCGCGTGATACCTACGCCCTGTCGCAGTATGTCACCGGTGCCGCAAAGGAGTTCCCGTCCGTTGCGGGTGAGCGGATCGCGGAGCAGATCACGCTGGCACTGGAAAGCGTGAAATGCTTTCCGGGCGATGAGGTTCAGCTTACGCTGTCGTTCGTGGACTGGACAAAGGACATCGCGGCTTACGACATCACGCTCGGATTCGATCCGGCACTGGAGCTGAAAAAGGTCGATTTCCTTGCGGATGACTGCCAGTATATCGGCGCGACCAGATCGGTCAAGCTGACGGGTCTGCACAAGGACGACCCGCTGCACCGCGGCGATTTTGCCGTCCTGACCTTCAAAACGCCGAAGGACTATGACGGCGATTTCGGTGTGGCGGTCGAGGGTGCCAACATTTTCCGCTCGGATTATAAAAACTATTCGCCGGTCAGACCGTCCGCGGTCATCAGCGTGTATCCGCTCTGCGAGCCGGTCGCGCTGGAAGCGGCGGGCATCGGCAGCAAGTCGGTTTTTCTCAAATGGGATATGCCGTTCACCGACCAGCCCGTCACCGGCTACCGCGTGTACCGGGATGACCGGATGGCTGCGGAAACGACGGAGCTTTTCTATACCGATAAAGGACTGGCCGCGGATACGGAGTATACCTACACCGTTTCCGCTGTGACGGATACCGGAACGGAGACTGCGGAATCCGTGCCGGTGACGGTCAGAACGGCCGGCCCGAAGATCCGCAGTGCCGCGTTCCCGGCCGATTCGGTCTCCGATGCAGACAGCGATCTGACTGTCAGACTGGAGCAGGCGGCGCTGCTTTCGGAGCTGAAGCTCGATATCAGAACGCCGGAGGGTAAAACACTGACCGAATCCGTCGGTCTGGACGGCGAGGCGATGAACACGGTCAGCTGGCACTGGGATGTCAGTCAGCTGGCGGACGGTGATTATACGCTCGGCATTACCCTGACCGACGCGGACGGTGCTTCCGATACCGAGACGGTCACCGTTCAGGTCCTGAATGCGCCGTTCAAGCCCGTGACGCTCAAGGGCGCAGCAGGCGACAGAACGGCCGTGCTGACATGGACAATGGCCGATGAAGCCGCCGTGACCGGATATGCTGTCTACCGCCTGAACGGCGACGGCAAAACATGGGAGCGGATCGCGGAGGTCAAGGGCCGCAACACGCTCACCTATACCGATAAGCAGCTCAAGGACGGCAGGCAGTATACCTATGCGGTTACAAGCTGTGACGGCGGCGGGCAGGAGAGCCCCAAAAGCAGCAGCGTCAAGATCGTGCCGGATGCGGACGATACCCCGCCGGAGATCACGCTGTTCAAGCCCGCCGGCGGTCAGCATGTTTCCGGTCAGCTCACCGTTTCGGTCAGCGCGTCCGATGACAACGGCATTGCGTCCGTGTACTGCGAGATCTCCGCAGATGAGGGCAAGACATGGAAGAAGCTCGGCGAAACGGAAGGCGATTCCGGCAAGTGGACCGTCAATACCGCCGATTATGCGGACGGCGTGTACCGTCTCCGCGCAATGGCTGCGGACAATGACAAAAACCTGAGCAATGACCTCAGTGTCATTGAGCTGGCCTTTGACAATACCGCGCCGGAGCAGGTCAAAAATGTCCGGACGGTCAGCGTGAACGAAAAAAGCGCGGCGATCGCATGGGACAATGTTTCCGACAAGGATTTTTCCCATTTCATTGCGATCGTTTCCGACAGCACCAAATCGTCGGAGCAGAAGGTGGACAAGACGCTCGGCATGACCCTTTCCGATCTGACGCCGGATACCTGCTATACGATCACGGTCTATGCCGTGGATGCTGCAGGCAATGCCGGTGTGCCCTCGGAGCCGTTCAGCTTCATTTCCACGAGCGATACCACGCCGCCGACTGTTTCGTCCCTCGGCGTGTCCTCGGAATATGCCTCCGCAAATTCCGCGCTGACGGTCAAGGTGTCTGCGAAGGATCAGTCGCAGGTCACGTACTGCTATCTGCAGTATTCGCAGGATCAGAAGGACTGGAAGGAGCTGCGGGGCTCGGGTTCGGATGTGACCCTTTATATCAGTGACAAAAACCTGAAGGAGGGCGCGCTGTATCTCCGCGCTTACGCAGAGGACAAGTACGGCAACAAGGGCGACCCCGAACAGGCTCAGATCCGCACGGTCACCGTGGACAATCAGGCTCCTTCCGCGCCGGAGAAGCTGACCGCCGAGACCGCTGTCAGCAGCAATCTTCTCACATGGACGAAGTCTGAGTCCGAGGATGTTATGTACTACCGCGTGGACCGCGGAACCGGCGGAGAATACACCGCAAACAAGACCGTTGCCGATAAATGCCGTGTGGCCTCGTTTGAGGATACGGATGTGGCACCGGACGGTGTCTATTATTACCGCGTATATGCGGTCGACCGCGCCGGGAACCTCAGTAAGGCGGTTTCCTCCGGCATGGTCAAGCGCGTGCCCGATACCGAAAAGCCTGTGATCCGGGAATGCGTCCTGTCCGTACAGCAGGCACAGCAGACGATCTGCTCTGCACACCGCACATTGCAGATCGTTGCTGCCGACAATACAAAGCTGAAGGGCATCACTGCGGCATACCGCTGCGCGGAAAATGCGGCGTGGACTGCCCTTGAAACAGAGGAGCAGAACGCGAACCGTGCACGCTCCGAGCTGGTCGTCCGCACCGAGCTGCCGGAGGCTGTGCTCACGGAAAACAGCGTCACCGTGCAGGTCACGGCAGAGGATATCTCCGGAAACAAGTGTGTGCAGGAATATACGTTCAAGGTCGATGACAGCCGCGCAGAGATCAAAAATGCTGCCGCCGAGCCGGAGGAAAAGCAGATCAGG
>JAFPQL010000244.1 GCA_017414145.1 Oscillospiraceae bacterium
GTTTTGGCTTGCGTTCATTTCGCATTTCGCATTCCGCATTTCGCATTCCGAATTGCCCGCAGGGGGCTCCCCGCCGGCGCAGTTTACTCCGCCAACGGTTTCGTCCGGATCACCGGATTCTCATACACCATCGTACTGGTCGTCGTAACCTGCTCCACCGTACTGTCACAGTAAAACATAGATGCGCTCGTCGTCATCGTCGTCGTGGTCGAGGAGCCGGAATCCAGATGGCAGTCCCAGCGGATCGGCTCAGAGGTCGTCTGCGTGGTCGTCGTTGTCTCGGATTCAGAAATCTGCGGCGTCACATGAGTCTCAACAGGCGGCCGGATCTCCTCGCCGTCCACATTCTGCACAGCGCCGATGAAGACCGGCAGGCCGGATACATCGTCCAGAATCATGAACAGGAACGGACGGTCGATATAGACATGCTTCACCATAAACGGCATCCCCTTGTCCGCCATAATGACCAGCGTTGCCGCGCCTGCCTTTGCACCCTGCGGTCCGACATCAATGAAGGTCTTGTGGATGACATCTTCAATAAAGGTCGGGTTTGCGGGCGTTGCACACGCATTCAGTCCGCTGAAATCCGCATCGTCCGTAAATGCAGTCGGCATTCCCAGTGCCGCAAGCGCCGGCTTTAAGCTGCTGCCGAAATCAAAGGAGAACTGCGGCATCATGGTCATAACCTCAGTCTCACTGCGGGACTTCAGAAGCGTCTGCAGTTCCTCGCCGGTCAGATTCTGAAGGTATGTGTCCAGCGACATGGTTTTTTTCGGCAAGATTGCCGCGAAGCTGTAGCTGCCCTTGCTCTTGCCGTCGCCCGCAAACGGCTTGACGAAGCCGATCGCGTTTTCGCTCTCCAGATAGTAGCGCTCTTCTCCGTACATCATCGTAGCCTGACAGACGGTGCCGTCCCCGCAGGTAAAGACATTTCCGCCGATCTGATCCGTACCGTACTGCTGCGCCCACTCCGCCTCAAAGGCCAGTGCGTTGAGCAGATACATGATGTGATCCGGTTCGACCCGCTCCAGAATCTTCGGAACCATGCCGCGGGTTTTTTCGCTGACCCAGCCGTTGACATCTGCAAGGGTCGTGTCATCAAAGGGCGCCTTATAAAGTGCGGCGTCATAGTAATCCGCGACGGTCTGCCGGAACGCCTCCGGCACGGCGATGCGGCTTTCATCATCGCGGAACCAGATCGCGTTTGCAAGGTCGAGCTGCGCGTCCTTCCGGTTCAGAATGGAGTTCTGCCAGCTCAGATAACTGCCGTTTAATGCTTCTGCGGTCAGGCTGCCGCCCAGAACCTTCTGCATCTCGGCAAGCGTATCGCCCTTTGCGCCGTTCATGGTCATGCCGAGCGCCAGTGAGATCGAAAGCGGCGAGATCAGCAGGTTTTCGCTGCCCTTTTCGGTGTAGAGCTCCCGCATGAGTTTTGCGGTGAGGTCGAGCTCCGCGGCGGAAAAGGCATCGCTGAGCGCAAGCGCTTTGCCGCCGCCGCGGGCATAGCCGCTGAGCAGATCGACAGAGCGTCCCGCCGCAGGCTGTGCGGCGCCCGCAAGCCATGACAGCAGCTCCGCAGAATCGTCCGAATTGATCTGATCGTCGCCGTTCATGTCGGCGTTGGCGCGTCCCTGCGCCGTGACGGTAATGTCTGTATCCTCCGCGATATAGCGCGCCAGCAAAATGGCATCCGCAATGGCAACCCTGCCGTTGGCATCCACATCGCCGGAGCCCTTTGCGGCTGCGGAGACGGACAGTCCGGTCAGACTGCCGGTCAGCAGTGCCAGCGCGGAAAACAGCGCTGTGAGCTTTCTGCATTTCATGATAATCCCTCCCTGCACATCGTTCAAACCGGATCGCCGGCGGCGGAGACAGCAATCCCCGCCGCCGCACAAATGCCGTTTACTGTTCTGCCTGAATGTCCTTCACTGCGCCGAGGAAGATCGGCAGATTCGTCTGCTTGTCAACAATCATAAAGAGGAACGGGCGATCCAGCGTGATTCTGATGGGCGGATCCATCACCGCAGTCTCGTTCGCCATCATCACAGCCGTCACGGCAGCCGCCTTTGTACCGCTCTCGCTGACATCAATGAAGGTCTTGTGCAGCACCTCGTCAATATAGGTATCCGCATTCGGCACGGAATTCAGTCCGGAAAAGTCCGCCGACTCCTTGCCGTCGCCGAAGGCAGTCGGCATTCCGAGCGCCTTGAGCGTTTGTTTCATTTTGGTGCTGTAGCTGAAGCTGAACTTCGGCAGGCCGCCGATCACATCATGCGATTTCGTTGACTGCAAAAGCTTCGTCAGCGCATCGCCGTCCAGCCCCGCGATATACTCGTCGAGCGTGATGCCCTCATTCGGCATCACTGCCGCGAAGCAATAGCGGTCATCCTTATAGGGATTGATGAAGCCGGTCGCCTTGCCGTCATCCAGATAACTGCCATACTCGCCGAACATCATTTCCACTTCGCGTTCCGAGCCGTCTGCCGCGTGGAATGTACGGGTTCCGACATTCCACTGCTCATAAGGCGAGAGCCACAGACTCTCAAAGGTCAGTGCATTGACCAGCACCATGACATGATCTTCTGTCAGGGAATCCTTCTCCAGCAGCTTCGGAATCATCTTATGCGTCTTGTCGCTGACCCAGCTGTTGATGTCATCGACGGTGGAATTGTCAAACGGTGCCTTGTAAGCGCCTGCGCGGTAATAATCGAAGAGCGTTTGCAGGAATTTTCCCGGCACCTGAATCATCCCCGGATCATCCTTGATCCAGACCGCATCCGCAATCGAAACCGGCTTTGACATCTCCCGGATTTCTTCCCATTCTCCGAAGCCTTCCGGATCCGTCGGATTGTAGTACACGATTTCCTTTTCCTGCTCCAGCGCCTCCGACCAGCCGGCGTAATACGCATTCAGCTGCTCTGCGGTCAGTTCGCCGCCCAGCACCTTCTGCATTTCGTCCAGCGTCACGCCCTTTGCGCCGTTCATGGTCATGCCGAGCGCCAGCGAGACGGACAGCGGGAAATCAGCACATTCTTGTCCGGGTCCTCTTCATCGGCAACGGTTTTGCGGAACAGTGCCGCGGAGAAATCCGCCTGCGCCTTGCAGAACGCCGCATCCGGCTGCACGGCCGCCGCTTCGCCCGCGGTCAGTCCCGCCAGCAGATCGACGGAGCGTCCCGCCGATTTCTGCGGCGCCTCACTGCCCGCCAGCCATGCCAGCAGTTCCGAAGAATCGTCCGAATTGATCTGATCGTCGCCGTTCATGTCGGCGTTGGCGCGTCCCTGCGCCGTGACGGTGATGTCCTTATCCTCTGCAATGTAGCGCGCCAGTAAAATGGCATCCGCAATGGCAACCCTGCCGTTGGCATCCACATCGCCGGAGCCCTTTGCGGCGGCGGAGACGGAAAGTCCGGTCAGACTGCCGGTCAGCAGTGTCAGTGCGGATAATACGGCTGTGATTTTTCTGAATTTCATAATCGTTTCCTCCCGATCATTATGGTGTTTGATATCTGAGATTTCCGCGCTTCCGGTGAGATCACTGTTTCGCAGGAATGTCCTTGACCGTGCCGAGGAACAGCGGCAGATTGGTCTGGTTGTCGAGAATCATGAACAGGAACGGACGGTCCAGCGTGACACGCTTCGGCTCCGGCGGGTCAATCGCTGCGCCGCCTGCCGCCATGATGACAGCCGTCACGGCAGCCGCCTTCGTGCCGGACTTGGTCAGCTCGATGTGCGTCTTGTGAATGACCCTGCCGATCCAGGTATACATTCCCTCTGCATCGTTCAGGCCGGTGAAGTCTGCCGCACCCGACTGAAATGCCGTCGGCATTCCGAGTGCTTTCAGTGCGTCATTCAGAGTGACATTGTAGTCAAAGCTGAATTCCGGCATCTTTGTGACGACCTCACAGCTTTCTGCATGATCGAGGAGATTGATCAGCGCATCGCCGTCCAGCCCTGCGATGTAGTCATCCAGCGAAACATCCGCATTCGGCAGCACGGCAGCGAAGCTGTAGCGCGGGTCACGGTACTGCTTGATGAAGCCGGTCGCCCTGCCGTCGTCCAGATAAGTATATTCCCTGCCGGACAGCATGGTCACATCCTGCGCCGCCCCGCCGGCCGCATGGAACACGCCCGGATCGACGCACCATTCCGGATAATCATTCCTCCAGAGGTCCTCAAAGGTCAGCGCATTGGCCAGCACCATGGCGTCCTCTTTCAGCAGCCTGTCGATGACAGACGGAATCATGTGATGCGTGTTTTCGTCGCACCAGCTGTTGATATCCCTGACCGTGGAGTCATCGAACGGCGCCTTGTACGCCCCTGCCCGATAATAGTCGGCAACGGTCTGAAGGAAGCTCTGCGGCACATGAATCTGTCTTTCGTCGTCCTTGATCCAGATCGCATTTGCCAGCGTCACCGGTGAGGACTGAATCACCTCCTCCGTTAAATGCCCGCTTTCGTCCATGTTACGGGCATATACCGTCCGCGATGCGAGCAGATAGTCCGACCAGCCCGCGTAATAGCCGTTGAGCTGCTCCGCAGTCAGACTGTCGCCCAGCACATTCTGCATCTCGGCAAGCGTTTCGCCCTTTGCGCCGTTCATCGTCATGCCGAGTGCCAGCGAAACCGAAGCCGGAGAGATCAGCAGGTTTCTGTTCTTGTCCTCCTCGCTGTTCTGAAGCTGCCGGAGCAGATCGGCCGAGAGCTTGGACTGCGCCGCACGGAACGCCGCATCGGTCGGATTCAGCACGGCGGGGCTGCCCTTCCTGATATCCGCGAGCAGGTTGACCGAGCGGCCCTCAACGGGCTGCGGGTCATCGGACGCCGTTCCCGCAAGCCAGCTTAGCAGCGCCGCGGAGTCGTCGGCGTCAATCAGATCGTCGCCGGTCATGTCGGCGTTGACGCGGCCCTGTGCCGTGACGGTGATGTCCGTATCCTCCGCGATGTAACGCGCCAGTAAAATGGCGTCCGCAATGGCAACGCTGCCGTTTTCATCGACATCGCCGGAGCCCTTTGCGGCGGCGGAGACAGACAGTCCGGTCAGACTGCCGGTCAGCAGCGTCAGTGCAGAGAGCATTGCTGTGATTTTTCTGAGTTTCATATGACTCCCTCCTTCAATTTTTTCAGTTCCCGCGCAGGGTGAACTGTCCTTACATTCTATTATACGGCTTTTGGAAACGCATTCCAACAGCCCGCCGCACAAATCGTGAAACTGCACAATTCGGCGTCTCTGTTTTTGTGCAGTCAGACAGTTTTCGGTTTTGTCCGATTCCGTCACTTTCGCGTAAGATTTCCGTGATACAATAGAGACAAAGAGAAACGGACAGCGTGCGCAGCTGCCGTTTCCGGACAGATACAGAGGAGGAACTGATATGGCACAGGAACATCTGATGGAGGTCCGGCACCTCAGCAAGACCTTCGGAGCGGGAAACACCGCCGTCAAGGCGCTGAACGATGTCAGCTTCACGCTGGACAAAGGCGTGTTTGCCGCCGTGACGGGCGAAAGCGGCAGCGGCAAGACGACGCTGCTCAATGTGGTCGGCTCGCTGCTGCATCCCGATGCGGGCGAGGTGCTTGTGGACGGCCAGGACATCACGCAGGGCTCGGACGACGACCTCTCCGTGTACCGCCGCCGCAGGATCGGCTTTATTTTCCAGAATTACAATCTGATCCCCGTCCTCACCGTCGAGGAGAACATCGTGCTGCCGCTCAATCTCGACAGCACCGAGCCCGATTACGAATATCTGGGCGAGCTGCTGCGCATGACCGGCCTGGAATCCAAGCGCCGGAACTTCCCGCACGAGCTTTCCGGCGGACAGCAGCAGCGTGCGGCTTTCGTCCGCGCTCTGATTCACCGCCCGGAGATCATCCTCGCGGATGAGCCGACCGGAAACCTCGACACGAAAAATTCCCGCGAGATCATCAGCATCTTAAAGGAATCCGTCAAAAAATATAATCAGGGTCTGCTGCTGATTACGCATGACCTGACCATTGCCGCACAGGCAGATGTCGTCTTTCAGATGAACGACGGCGTCCTGACCAGACTGGAAAACGGGGTGAGCATACCGTGAAGCATCTCATCTCACTGTCCCTGAAATACATCCGCCGGCAGAAGCTCCGGACATGGCTGACCTTTCTCTGCGTCACGCTCGCCGTGTTCATCTTCAATCTGCTGGCCGGCACCGCGGGCATCATCCGGGAAGCCATGATCGAAAGTACCGTCGCAAGAAACGGCGCATGGGAGGTCAATGCCGACCCGCTGATTGAAGCCCGCTGCAAAGCGGAATATGACCGCCGGGAGCAGGAGCTTGTTTCAAACGGCACGATGACCGATGAGGCGCGTGATGCGCTGCAACGGGAAATGACCGCGCTGGATCGGCAGCTCCGCGATCAGATTCACGCACATCTCATCACGGACAGGTGCCTTTCCGTCCGCGATGCCGCTCTGTTCTACAACCGTGATCCGGCTGAAGCCGGCGCCGATCAGACATACTGCTTTTTTGAGCTGTCCGCCGGCGAAGATACCGTACAGGCGCAGGAAATCCGTGCGTCGATGCTGCTGGGCGATGCGGATCTGGTTCCGTACAATCCCTCTGTGAGCGCTTTGCCGGAGATGCCGCCCGGAGAAGAGAAAAACCTGATTTTCCTGCCGGAATCCTACATACAGGACGGCTGGAAGGTCGGCGACAGCTATCCCCTCACAATCACGCCGGTCACCGGCAGGCTGGCAGAGGACTCCGCACAGGTCGCCGCGCTCCGGAAAAAATATGAGCAGGCGCTCCGCGAGCAGCCCGACGCCGCACTCTTCTGGGATGAGCGCAAAACCTTCACCAATGCGTACGGCGAACAGGAAAAACAGCCGTCCGTTCTGCAGCTTTCAAAGCTCAGCGCACTCCGGAAGGAGTACGGCTTTGATCAGATCGAATTTACCGGCAAGGTCCGCGGCAAGTCCGGCACGCTGGAGCTGAAGGTCGGCGGATTTATACCGGATCAGTATCGGCCGTCATGGGGACAGCGCGACACAGGAACACTGTATCTCTCTTACGGCACCGATCTGACCGCGTTTGAGGAGATCGCGGCAGCGAACAATGCGGCAATTATGCAGCAGCAGATGCCGGTCACCGATGTCAGCTCCGATGAGATATCGGCCGGACAGGCGGCGCCCGTCACAGAGGAAGCCGGCAATCCGAAGGCCGACAGGTTCAACAGTCTGATGCGCCGTATGCTTTCGGTGAGTGACCGAACCGAAACCTGTCTGACGGTTCGTCCCGATCTGGATTTTGACGACGCGATGCTTCAGCTCTACCGCGATCTCGGTCTGAATCCGGAGGAATCCGATTCGGTGCTGCATCCGTATGTGGGCAGCGATCGGGAAAGACTTTACAACACCGAACTGCTCTCTCTGGAATTCCGCGGCTCCGATTCAATCGGCGAATGGCTGACGGACTTTGACATGAAGTTCCCGCTGCTGATTACGGCGCTGGTCGTCACCTTCCTGTTCTGGCTGCTGATGCGCATGGTCATCGACAATGCCTTTGAGATTTCCGTGCAGGAACGGCGCGCACAGTTTGCGACGCTCCGGATCATGGGCGCCTCCCGCCGGCAGGTCGCTGCGCTGGTCTGTCTCGAAGCGCTGTTTTACTGTCTCGCGGCGATTCCGCTCGGCATGGGCGCGGCATGGCTCTGCGCGAAGCTCGCCGTGCGGATGCTCTCAGGCGCGGGGATTCCGCTCAGCTATCACGCGAGCCCCGTACTGCTGCTTGTTTTCACGCTGCTGGCTGTCACCGCGGTGTTCTTCTCGGCATATGCGTCCTCGATGTGGGCGGCAAGAGCCTATGCGCCGCTGGAAGCGTCCAAGCGCTCGGTCCTGAAGGGCAACCGGAAAAAGAGCATCTTCACCCGCGACCTTTTCGGCGACCCGGAGGAGCGTGCGAGAAAGCGGGCGGAAACAAGGGCGCGAAAGGAAAAGGGACTGCCGCA
>JAFPQL010000245.1 GCA_017414145.1 Oscillospiraceae bacterium
AAACACTCGCCATGGTCTTATTATAGCAGGATTCACTGCGGTCGTCAAGCGTTTTTTCGCATTTTTGTGAAAATCGGCGATATCCACAGATTGGAGCCTGTTGGTTTGTATAAAACGACGGAAAATATACTATATGTTATATAATGGCGGAAAAGGCATGCCGGAGCTTCCGCAGATACTTCCGGAAACCGTGCTGCTCAGGGGCGTCCGCGCAGGGGTAATCCGATGCGGAAAAAAGCTGTAAACGCGCAATTTCCATGCCGTTTTCTGCACGGTAAACCAGTGCGCCGACGGCGGTTCCTTTCCCGACCGGCGCGGTCAGAAAAGGCGGTGTAATAATGGATTCAACATATACAGGCTGGACATTTTTCCATGCTGTGAGGGTCAGAGGCGCCTTGACACAGAGCGGAATCGCGGGTTCGGCGCCGCCCTCTGCCGGAATTTGCAGACTGTCGGGCAGCGGAACGGTGAAATCCGCAGCGTCCGCAAAGGCGTAATCATAGAGGGCGAGGTGATCCGCCCAGTCGTTCCGGTCGAAGAGCGTGACGCAGATCAGGCGGCGTCCCTTCCGCTCGCAGGCGCTGACCAGACAGCGGCCGGCGGCATCGGTGAAGCCGGTTTTGACGCCGATGATGCTGCTGTCGCGTGTGAGTAGCTTGTTTGTATTATATAGTGTACGCGGGTAGGGGGGATTGCCGAAGGAAACGCTCAGCTTGGGCTGCCGGCAGATCTCGGCGAAGTCCGGATTGCGCAGCGCCTCGCGTGCCAGCAGCGCCATGTCGCGTGCGGAGGCACCGTGGCCTTCGGCGTCGAGGCCGGAGGGGGAGGCAAAGCAGGTGCGGGTCATGCCGATTTCGGCGGCGCGGGCATTCATCCGTTCCAGAAACGCCGGAATGCTGCCGGCAACTGCGACCGCGGCGGCGTTTGCGGCGTCATTGCCCGAGGGCAGGAGCATTCCGGCACAGAGGGCACGCTTCGTGACGATATCGCCCGTGCGGAGCCCCATCGAGGAGCCCTCGACGCGGATGGCCTGCGAATCGACGGTGAAGCTGTCGTCCAGACCGCCGCTCTCCAGCGTCAGCAGCACGGTCATGATCTTCGTGGTGCTGGCCATTGGGCGCTTTTCGTCAGGGTGCAGTTCGTAGAGGAGCTGACCGGTCTGCGCGTCCATCAGGACGCAGGCCTTTGCGGATACCGCAGGCGGGCTGTCATCGGCACAGACCGGAACAAAGCCGCAAAGCCGGACGATCAGTATCAGCGCTGCGGCGGCGGTCAGACAGCGGAGCATCTGCCGGACTTTCAAGACGGATCCCTCCCGGATCATCAGATTCTGCGCGGAAATCAGGCCGCGCTTTCAGTGCATTCTATGCGCTGCGGAGAGGATTCATACCGGCCGTTTCGATACCGTAAAAAATCAAAAGAATGTATGAAATACGGCGAACGGCCTGTTTTGCACGGATTTTGCAGGAAAATCGGGGGTTTTGGGGTGTGAATCCACATGAAAATGCAAATAATGATCTATATTGAAAAATAAAGGAATCGGAAGAAATCAGGAGAAAACAGCATGAAAATCCAAATTCCGTTTTGAATCCGGTTCTCCTGCACTTTGCAAAAGCCGGCGGAATCTGGTATGATATGACTGTCGGGCGGAAAGCCCGGAGCCGCTGCCGGATGTGCAGTGCGGCGGAAAGGAGCAAATCATGGCAGAAACCTATACACTCAAAAAGAAGGGCGCGGCGGGAAAGGTCGTAGCCGGCATCGCAGCAGCCGCAGCCGCACTGGTCATACTGCTGTCCGCAACCGCATCGGTTCCGGCAGGTCACACGGGCGTCATCGTCACGCTCGGCAAGGTCAGTGAGAAGACGCTGAGCGAGGGCTTCCACTTCAAGGTGCCGTTCGTGCAGGATGTCGTCAATGTCAGCAATCAGATTCAGGTCTATGAAATTGATGCGCCGGCCGTTTCGCGTGACCTTCAGACCGTCAGCAGCACGATTGCGGTCAACTACCGCATTCAGTCTGCGAAATCCGCGAGCATTTTCCAGAATATCGGCAGCGACTATCAGGCCGTCGTGCTGACGCCCGCCGTGCAGGAGAGCGTCAAGTCCGTCACCGCCCGCTACACTGCCGAGGAACTGATTACCGAGCGCAGCACCGTCGGCGAGCAGATCAAGGATCAGCTCAGCGCGAAGGTCGAGGAATACGGCGTGCAGGTGGAGAAATTCAACATCGTCAACTTCGATTTCTCGTCTGAATTCAATGCTGCGATCGAGCAGAAGCAGGTCGCCGAGCAGAATCTGCTCAAGACCCGCACCGAGCAGGAGCAGGCAAAGGTCATCGCCAACACCGAGGCGGAGAAGAAGGTCATCGCCGCAAAGGCTGAGGCAGAGGCCATTCTCGCAAAGGCACAGGCGCAGGCGGATGCCAACCAGCTCCTCAACGACTCTCTGACCGGTCTGGTGCTCCAGAACAAGATGCTGGAGAAGTGGGACGGTCAGGTCCCGAAGGTCAGCGGCAGCGATTCTTCCCTGCTGCTGGACATCAGCGACGCTGTAAAGGGTTCTGCTGCAAGTCAGGGCAGCAGCGCCCAGAGCGGAAACACTGCCGAGTAAACCGGCAGCGGATTCCGGTATGAACCAACCGTTCATCGTGATGAATCATCCTCCATGTTTCAATTCTTTCAACCCCTCCGCTCCGGAGGGGCATTTTTTTGCATAGCGGCAGACGGCGGGCGCATAGGCTGAGGCGAAGGGGGAATGCCTTGTGAAACGCCTGCTCTGTATGCTGCTGGCCGGACTGCTCTGCTGTGCGGGGCTGCTCCGGCAGACGGTGCTTGCCGCGGAGCCGTTTGCGGGCGTCTCGGCGCTGGTCGAGGCGGCGAGCGGAATGTGCATCGGTGGGACGCAGCCGGATCTGCCGGTTCCGGCGGGCAGTCAGGTCAAGCTCATGACTGTGCTGCTGACGGCGCGTGCCGCCGCTGCGGGTGATCTGCCGCTCGACCGGATGATCTCCGCCCCGGCCGCCGCGCAGGAGCAGGACGGCGCGGTGATCTGGCTGACCGCCGGCGAACAGATGTCCGTGCGCGACCTGCTTGCGGGCGTCATCATCGGGAACGCGAACGATGCAGCCTATACGCTGGCCTGTGCGGTGTCCGGCACGGAGGCGGCGTTTGTCCGCGACATGAACGCGGCGGCGCAGGAGATGAAGATGACCGGCACGGTCTTTGCCGACGCGACCGGACTGTCTGCCGGCAGTCGCTGTACGGCGCGGGCGCTCTGCATGATCGGGCGCGAGCTGCTGCGGTACGACTTCCTTTCGGAGATGTTCCGGACGCGGCAGGCATTTCTGCGCGGCGGCAAAACCGAGCTGGATTCGGAAAATACGCTCCTGCGCAGCTTTGACGGCATCCTCGGACTGAAGGCGGGACACGGGCAGGCGTCCGGCTGCACGCTGACGGCGGCGGCATCCCGCGGCGGGGTCACCTTTGTCGCGGCAGTGCTGGGCGCATCCGATGCGGAACAGTGTGCGGCGGCGGGCAGCCGGCTCCTGCGGGAGGGCTTTTCCGGCTATCATGTCACGACGCCGGACTTCTCCGCGGAATTTCTCCGTCCCGTGCGCGTGACCGGCGGGCTGTCCCGCGCCGTGATCGCGGAGCCGGCCGGTCTGCGCGCGATTGCCGCGAAAAACGGCTGTGAAATCACCTGCACGGTCATCCTGCCGGCCTATGCGGAGGCACCGGTGCAGCGCGGTGACCGCCTCGGCACGGCCGCGTTTTACTGCGGCGATACTTATTTATACGAGGTGCCGCTGCTCGCCGCCGACAGTGTACCGGTGCGCGGATTCCGGGATTCCGCCGGAATTCTTTTGGCGAATATGTTCAAATAAGCCGCTGAAATTTGGGCGATATACCGAAAAAGAGGAAAGCGCTTGCAATCTGACGCAAAACATAGTAAAATAGAACTGTATAAGTGAAGCTGTCCCCTGAAGCGGGACGGCCTCGCGGATACCCGCTGCGGAACCGTTTGAGAGGATCGGCCGGCAGCGGAAATACAGAGAGTGTGGAGGATGTATCAACATGGCCTTGAAGCTGAATAAAAGCTATCTTACGGGCTTTCTCGGCGCAGAGGAGCTGACGGCGATTGCCGCACAGACTGAGACTGCGGCGAAGGTGCTGCACGACAAAACCGGTCCGGGCAGCGATTTCCTCGGCTGGCTCACCCTGCCGACGGATTATGACAAAGCGGAGTTTGCACGCATTCAGGCGGCTGCGGCCCGCATCAAGGAGCAGGCGGATGTGCTGATCGTCATCGGCATCGGCGGCTCCTATCTCGGTGCGCGTGCTGCGATCGAGCTGCTCAGATCTCCGTTCTATAATAATATGAAGAAGGATACCCCTGTACGCAGATATCCTCATTCTCTACGGCCTGTCCTTTGACCAGACCTTCAACGATGGCGCCACCCATGGCACCGGCTCCTATCACTGAAATTTTCATAATACTCG